>JBAQER010000992.1:0-6241 GCA_049286845.1 Bradyrhizobium sp. | reverse complement strand
GCGACACCGAACGTGGTCATTCTGCGTCGATCAACCAAGAAGGCTGATACATCCAATCCAAGAAAGCCACCATCGGGAGAAGGCGCATCAGAAGCGGTGCGCCGCGAGCGATAGCGACGCAAAAAGGAATTTCCCTGTGCCCCGGCGTATGACCTTTGCAACCAGTGTAGCTGCCATCGTGATGGCCTCCGCGGCCCCGGCACAGACCGCGCCGCCCAGCTATCAGGCCGATCCCTACACCTATGAGGTGATTTTTGAGGATTTCAATTTCCGCGTGATTGCTGCTACCTGGAAAAAGGGCTCGACGGACAAGGCTCACTCTCACTCACTTCCGTTTGCTGTGTATACACTTAATGACTGCACGCTTCGCATTCACTATCCCGACGGCACAACGCGGGACTTCAGAAACAAGGCCAAGACTGCTTTTGCGGGACCAATTACAAGTTCCCACACCGCTGAAAACATCAGCGAGACTGATTGTCACGCGATCTTCGTCGAGCTTAAGTAGCTCGAACGGGACGACGCATCGTGTATTGGGCGGTCCGTCGCTGTTGGTGAGCCCCGAAAGATCGGTCATTTCATCACTTGCAGCAACCTCCGCGCTTCACCCAACAACGCCTGAATCTGCTTGCGCTCGGCGGTTGCCGCCTTTGTGAAGAGACCGTGCCGGCGCGCGTTCTGGTTTCCCTTTTGAGCGCCGCATCCCGGCGCACCGCCGTGCATGCGGCAGCGCCGCTTGCCGCGCACCGCCGGCGAGCGGCACGATCCGCCGGCGCGGGTTCTTGCGCCGCAACGCGGGCTCGCCAGCATCGGGCCGGTATTGCGGACGTGATCGCTCATGCCTTATCGCTGCTGTGACAGCCGTTCCAGTCGAATTCGGCTTGAAGCCTGATTGGCGGGACCTGGGCGCACGAACTGTGAAACCGGGGCGTTGCGACAGCTCGCGGCGCGTCACGCCGGACCTCATCGAGTTCTACAAGAAACGCGCGCACGACTTGCGGGCCGAGGCTATCCGGAGCACGGCAAGCGCATTGTGGTCTTTACTGACAAAGATCATTCGGCGGCGTTGATGGCAATGCCTGACCATCGTCGCGCGGCTGCAGGTCAGGCTTGCTGCGATGTGCACGATTCGGGTTGATCTGCTTCGGAGTATGTGTCTCCTCAGATGGGACCTTGCGCAATCCCGTGCGGTAGATCATCGCGGCCGGCGATCATGAGCTTACGCCAGCTCGTTGAGCAGCGCCTTGGCGTTCTTGAGATCGGACACGTCGAAGCCCTCGGTGAACCAGCCATAGACAGGCGCAAGTAGATCACGGGCTTCAGCATGCCTCCCCTGGTCGCGCCATAGGCGGGCGAGGCTGACAGCGGCGCGCAGCTCCCATAGCTTTGCCGACTGTCCCCGGGCAATGTCGATGGCCTTTAGAAACTCCGCCTGCGCCCCCGCGAAATCCGGCACGGTGCCCTTGAGGAGCAGCTGGCCACGGAGGCGATGCAGTCCGGCCGCGCACCAGAGCTCGCCCGTTTCCTCGACGAAGACAATCTGTTCGTCCAGTAGGGCGAGCGCCTCGCCCGACTTGCCGTCTTTCTCTAGGGCTTCGCCGAGCGGAATAGCGAAGGTGGCGTTAAAAAGGGTCACTCCAGTTGCGCGACGGGCGTCAAGGCCCTGGCGCACGAGCGTAACCGCTGCCCTGGCCTCACCGCGCATCAACTGCAGTTGGCCTTCAAAGATGGGAACTAGCGCTGACCACTGGGCATACCCGTGCTCCTGGGTCAACGCGCGGAGCTCTTGCTCACAGTGTGCGAGGCGCGCCTCATCCCCAAGAGTCGATGCCCGCGCGGCACCAAATGCCAGGCATTGCGCCACCGTCGGTGCATGCGCCAATTGGCGCGCCTGCCTGATCGCCGCTTCGGCACGCATAAGCGACTGGTCGGGGTAACCCAGAAACAACAGAACCTGGCCAATTGCGGCCAAAGCTATGGCATGGGGATCGGTACCAGCGTACCGAAACAATTGGGGGTGGGCCGTCAAATCGTAGAGGCCGATCACTTCCACCAGACTGGCGCGCGCCGACTGCAGCTCTCCCCGGTACGCGTGTGTCAGACCGCGTGTGAAATGCCCGAGGATCAGGCCGACTGTGTCACCACCATGCGCACGGCCGAACTCCAGGAGATCCTCGGCAACGGACTGCGCCTCAAGGAATTGAGAGCGATTGGTGTGGAGTGACCACCTGCCGCGAGCCGTCCTCAGGAGGAACTCCGGCGGCCGGTCGAGGCGATCCCAGAGATCTCGTGCGCGGGCGTATGCCTGACCGGTCTCGGCGGCCGCGAAGCCCTTCACCGCTATAAGAACGGCGCCTCGGGCAGATTGCACTTCCAGTTCCATGCGGTCGCGCGGCGGACCGGTTGGGAGCTGGGCCACTTCCCCCAGCGCCTTATCGAGCAATACCGCGGCCTCGGTCAGCGCCGAGCGGGCGACCGCCTGCTCGGACGCCTTGAGATAGTGGCGCACGGCCTCCTCGGCCATGCCCGCCTCGGCGCAATGGTGCGCCAGCAGTTCCGGCTTGACCTCAGTGTCGCTGACACCGACGGCGACGAGCTCCTTCACGATCGTCGCATGCAGCGCGCTGCGGCGGCTGCGCAGCAGGCTGGCGTAGGCCGTATCCTGCACCAGCGCGTGCTTGAAGCGGTAGGTGGCATCGGGCGGCGCCCCGCGCTGAAAGATCAATTCTGCGGCTACGACCTTGCCGAGTGCGGCCTCGAGTTCCTGCTTTGGCATCGCCGATACGGCGGCGATCAGCCTGAAGGAGAACTCCCGCCCGATCGCCGCCCCGATCTGCGCGATGTCCTTCACCGATGCGAGCCGGTCGAGACGCGCCAGAAGCGAGGCCTGCAACGTCGTCGGTATGGCGAGCGACGGTAGCGGCCCATCGAGGACATAACCGTCGGCGGTCTTGCGCAGGTGTCCGCTCTCGAGCAGCGTAATGGTCAGCTCCTCGATGAAAAGCGGCACGCCGTCGGTGTGCGCGAGGATCTGTTGGACGACTACGTCGGGCAGCGTCTTGCCTTGGGCAACGCCCCCAATGATGCCGGCGCTGTCGCGCCGGCCGAGGCGGCTCAAGGGCAGCATCGTCACGTGTGGCTGACCGATCCAGGCTGGCTGGAACTCCGGCCGGAACGTGACGACCATCAGCACTGGCAGCTTAGCAATACAGTCAACCGCTCGATCGAGCAGGTCCAGCGATGTCGGGTCGATCCAATGGGCGTCCTCAAATAGGATCAGCACGGGACTTTGCGCCGCCATTCCTTCCAGCTGATGCAGTAGAGCGCTGAGGGTCATCTCCCGCTTCTGCTCCGGACTGACCTCCACCACCGGGTAGCGACTGTCCGTCGGCATAGACAGGAGATCGGCCATTAATGCCAGGTCGCGTGGCGCATTCCTCGCCGTCGGCTTGAGTAAAGCCTCGATCTTGTCGAGCTTCGCTGCCGCACTGTTGCCTGGCTCGAAGCCCGCGGTGTGCTCGAGCTGCGCAATGAACGGGTAAAGTGGGCTGTTGGTATGGTGGGGAGAGCAGAAATAGCGCATGCGCGCATGCGGCTCACCCTCGAGCGCTGCCAGCAGGCTTTCAGCGATTCGGGATTTGCCGATGCCAGGCTCGCCGGAGAGCAGCACCACCCGTCCCTCGCCGAGCTCGGCCTGATTCCAACGGCGCCGCAGTAGATCCATCTCCTCCTGCCGGCCAACGAGCGGGGACAGCGTGCCTGCGCGCCGCGCCTCGAACCGGCTGACGCCGGCCGCTTCGCCGCGCACCTGCCACGCCTCCACCACCTCGTGGGCACCGAGCGCGCGGCAGTCGAACATCCGTCCCACCAGCCGCCGTGTGCTGCCCGCGATGACGACCTCGCCGGGCGAAGCCACCGCCTGCATTTGCGCCGCGAGGTCTGGCGTCTCGCCGATCGCAACGGCTGGCAGGACGTCGGCGCCCCCCATCTGCTCGCCGACGACAACTACGCCGGTGGCAATGCCGGCGCGTGCCTGAAGGGGAATGCCGGAAGAGACTTTTAGCGAGCCAACAACGGCAAGGATCGCAAGACCGGCGCGCACGGCCTGCTCAGCCTCGTACTCATGCGCTTCAGGGTAACCGAAATAGACGACCGCGCCATCGCTCTGGTACTGGGCGACAAATCCGTCAAATCGCGTCACCGCGTCGGCGATCACCTTGTGGAAGGCAGCGATCACATCACGCATGTCCTCGGGGTCGAGGCGTGCCGAAAGCGGCGTTGAGCCGACCATTTTGCAAACTAGGATCGTCAGCTGTCGCCGCTCGAGACCACCTGCGCGGACTGGCACCACAGACGATACCGTATCGCTCCGCACTCCGGGATTGTTGGTGTTCACCTTCTGCTCGTGGTCTCCCCTTGTATGGGCCAAGGGCAGCACTGCGGCCGAAGGCCGGTCGTGCTGTGGCAGCGCAGGCTGAGCGATCTCCCCGACGGCGGGAGATCTGCCTGACGATGGCGTGCTGCGCAGCTCGGCAGCGAGCGATCTGGTCGCTGCGTCGGGCTCCGTATTCAGCTCCCGCTTCAACAGGGCAACGAGGTCCTGGTAGTGGGTGAGCGCTTCGGCTTTGCGTCCGGTGGCCGCCAGCGCCTGTACGACCAGCCGATGGGCGTCCTCCAGCATGTTGTTGAGCGCGATGGCGCGCTGGCCGGCCTTTAGGGCATGTTCGGGACGGCCTGCGGCCAGCTCCTGTTCGCCGAGCCCCACCAGAGCGCCAAGGGCAAGTTCAAGTAACCTTTCGCGTTCGCCGGCAATCCATTCGTTCCAGCCCGCTTCACCGACAGTAACGTCATCGATCAGCCGGCCCCGGTAGAGATCGGTTGCCGCACTCAGGGCCTCTCGGCTGCCCTCACGAACTAGGGTCTCGAAGCGGCGGACATCGCACGAAACGCTCGCCGCGTTCAGTGATACGACCTCGCCGTCGCTCCCCAGAGCATTCTGACCGAGCACTTTGCGGAGCCGAAAGAGGGCCTGGCGCAGGTTCTGTTTGGCCTGCGCTTCGAAATGCGACCCCCACAGCAGGGCCGTCAGCTTCTCACGCGACTGCGGCCGGAGGTTGCAAGCCAGATAAGCCAGCAAACCTGCAAGTTTCTTGCTCGGCAGCTCGACAACGCCATCAGGTCCGGTCAGTTCGAAGCCTCCCAGCAGCGAAAGACTAAACTTTGGGGTGGGCGCTCCGTCCATTGGCACACGCGAGATTTGCACGGCAATCCCCCTTAGAGAGAAAATTCTACACTTTTTCGCGGCCCCCAGCAAAAATAACGTCGTTGTAACGCCCGACTAACGCCGGCGACGACGGTGGCAAGCTTCAATTGGTCTCATTCGATCGATTGGCCGGGATATCCCCGGCCGCGAAAATCGGAGAACCATCATGCGCTCCCATCCCATTATCGCAATTGCGACTGTCATCCTGGTTGGATTCGGCGTGAAGCTGGCTTTCTTCTCCGCTCCGAAGGCCGCAGCGGACCTGGGCTCCACTGGGAGTGCGGGTGTCTCCGTGGCGCAGACCAAAATCCTTCCGGTGCAGAAGGTCCACGACATGACATTCGTCTTTTCCGACGGTGATTGATCCGACGATCTGACCCGACCACGAACGCCATATCCATTTTCATGTCCGAGGTCATCATGCAGGCCACAGCAAATGCGATACAGATAGTCCGAAACCGCGCCGATGAGCGACGGTGGCGACAAACGGCGACGCAATCAGTCCGGTGCCAGCGCAATCTCATCGCATTCGACGAGCCCCGGACCGGGCAGGACCGCATTCCGCCTTACGATCATCGGGGAGCGATCATCGTGGCGGGTGCCTGGCTCGCATTCTACCTCATCGCGGCTATCCATCATTTCATTTCCAGCGGCAATTGAGATTGCGGCACAGCGCGGATGCCGCCGGCATTTCGCAATCAGAGCATCGGAGCTCGCAATGAAGAGACATCTACCAGAACTCAGTCCGACGGACAGGAAGACGTGGCGACAGTGGATAGCCTGGTCGATCTGCATCTACATCCTTATAACCGCGGTTCTGCTGGGAATCGAATCCCTTGTCTCGAGATCAGGCGACACCGAACGTGGTCATTCTGCGTCGATCAACCAAGAAGGCTGATACATCCAATCCAAGAAAGCCACCATCGGGAGAAGGCGCATCAGAAGCGGTGCGCCGCGAGCGATAGCGACGCAAAAAGG
>JBAQER010000991.1:0-13048 GCA_049286845.1 Bradyrhizobium sp. | reverse complement strand
AATTCAGGCCGCAAAAGGAATCCCTTCGTCCCGACACGTTCGCGCGCAAGGGGCAGTGGATGAAATTGATGAGGGTTCGGGGACCATCAGCGTTTTTCATCCGGAACTGCAATCTCCCGACAGCAGCATATGGATGCCCGCCATGCATATGGTCTTCCATGTCTCTTCCAGGAAAATGCTGAACGGATTGAAACCCGGCGATCACGTTCATTTCATCGTCGGCAGACATCGCGGGGCCGTCATGATCACCCACATCGACAGACGCCCTTGACTGCGACGACGCAATAAGTCCGAACAGGCGCGCCAATATCGGGAACCCGCAAAGGAACTCGATCTCGCTGCAATCCTAGATCTTAACTCAGATCAAGGATTGGGAGCTTGGCCCAAGACAGGGTGACCAAGACTGAATTGGTCCTTTCAATCCCTCCACGGAAAGTAAATCGGGAGAAAAATCATGAGCGCTTCTCGCAAGCTAATCGGTATCGCATCAACACTCGTCATCCTGGGCCTGACGCAAACTGGATTTGCAGCAGATAATCAGACGTCGGCTCGTGGAGGGCTCCTTGGGATGGACGATATGAAGCCCAAGCAGCCAGACTCGATGGGGCACCCCGGTAGCGCTCGACAGCCCCAGCAGATGGCGCAGGGTCGCATGATGGATGACAAACAGATGGGGCGGGGTCGCATGATGATGGATGATAGGAAGACGCCAGACTCGGCTCCAATGCAGGATCAAGGCAAAATGGGCCAGCAGGGTGATGCGGGTGGAATGTGGACGAGAACGGAAAGGATGATGCGGGGCCAGATGGGCGGAATGCCCGGGATGGGCGCCGCCAGTGGCACTGTAGACGTGACCGAGCGGATGGAGGGACGGATCGCCTTCCTGAAGGCGGAGCTTCAGATTACCGATAAGCAAATGGCGGATTGGAACGTGCTGGCGGACGCGCTCCGCTCTGGACGTCATCATCTCATAGAAGCGCGAAAGCTTGCCGTCTTGGACGATAAAACGCCCTCCGCCGAGCGCCTTGAGCGCTACGAGCGTCATCTGACGGAGCGTCTTGAGGCGGTTAAATCCGCCCGCGCGGCGTTTGTTCGATTGTATTCGATACTCGATGATGCGCAAAAGCAAACCGCCGATGCGATCCTCGTGCCCCTCATAGCAACTTTCTGACCGGAGTGTTCTGGGCAACTGGTTGGCAACTGTAGGGATGCGAGGCTCGGACTACTGAGACACTTACCCGGGATTCGGAACCGGACGATTGGACTCTCGGGATCTCTGATTGCTCTTGAGGGACATGCAGCGATGCGTCCAGCCCGAACGAGCCTCTGGAATCACGAACGAACTCCGTCCCGCTTCGGTTGTCGATCTTGACTCAGCTCAAGTCTTGGATTCGAAATAGGAAATATCTCTCAGCACTGGCTTTTTTAACCCGCCGACAACAAACGTAATATGGAGAAAACGATGAGCGCTTCTCGCAAACTGGTCGGCATCGCATCAACACTCTTTATTCTAGGCTTGACGCAAACTGGATTTGCAGCGGGCAGTCAGACATCGGCTGGTGAAATGCTGCTCGTAATGGACGATAGTATGAAGCCCAAGCAGCAGGATACAACGCAGCCTGCTGGTAGCATGGGCCAACCTCCTGGACAGACCCAGCCGATGGGACAGGGGCGCATGATGATGGACGATGCAATGAAGATGCCACAGTCCTCGCAGATGCAAAATCAAGAGAAGTGCCAAGGCTCGATATGTCAGCAGCCCCAGCAGGGGGGCATGATGAATATGATGGAGATGATGGACAAGATGATGGGTGGCCAGATGGGCATGCCCGGCATGGGCTCCACCAGCGGAACAGCAGATGTCACCGACCGCATCGAAGGCCGGATCGCGTTTTTGAAGGCAGAGATGCAAATCACGGACAAGCAGATGGTCGACTGGAATGCTTTGGCCGACGCGCTGCGGTCCAGCCGTCAGCATTTGGTCGAGGCGCGCAAATTTCTAGCCGTCGACGACAAGACGAACTCCGCAGATCGGATCGAGCGCTATGAGCGCCACCTGGCCGAACGACTGGAGGCAGTCAAGTCAGCTCGCTTGGCCTTTGCTCGGCTATATCCCACCCTTAGCGACGCTCAAAAACAGACCGCTGATGCAATCCTGCTGCCGCTAATAGCGACGTTCTGAAAGGAGTGTCGCGTATTTTCATTCTGGAACGGGCGGGAGCGGGTCCAATGTTAAAGCAAAAGGGACGCGTCCTGCTGGTGACCGGGCTCGTAATGGCGTGGTCTTTCCCGACTGCCGCTAGTCTCGACCGAGCTCTCAATTCAACTCGAGATACTATTTCGGCTGCCTTGAGCGTGTCCCCATCAGACAGGTTGGGAGTAGGCAATCCGCGTAACGGTGCTTCGGAGAGAGCGGTCCTCGCGCAGGCACCGGACGGCCATTCCGAGCACCACCCCAGCGCCGCCGCCGGTACTCCCGACGCCTCCGCGACGTCGACGCCAGCAGGCCCGGCGGCTCCGCCGAGCAATTCGCCCCCAGGCGCCTCAAGCACCCAGCCACCGATGCCCGGAATGGGTTCGGGCAGCGCCAGCACGGGTGCCGGCCCAATGGGCGGCGGTATGGGTGAGATGATGCGCGAAATGATGGGTCCCCCGCGCAAGGAATTTTATCCATCGCTGATGGCTCTACCCTCTCTGACCCCGGAGCAGCGTCAAGGCATCGAGGCTCAGGCCAAGGCCCAGATCAGTGCGGGCACGGACGAGATCGCGCGGGCTGAAAATGCACTTCGGCACGCCAATGCCGCAGGCGACGCGGTCGGCGCCGAACAAGCCGCTTCGCGCCTGCGCGATGCATTGAATCAGGTGAAGAGCGGCTCCACGATACTTCGATCGCTCGCCGAGGGAAAGCCACCCCGGCACGTCGCGCTGGACTGGTTCAAGGGCGAGATGAACCTCGCGCCTGATACGGTTACGCACGATGCCGTCGGACCGCTGGGGCTATCATGGTTTCACCTGATCACGATGGGGCTGGTGACGGCGTTCGCAGGGGCCATGCTCGCGGTTTATCTTGTCCGGATGCGCCGGGCGAACGCCTTGGTCGACCGCCTGACCAACACTCCCCCGGTTTCGGCAGCACCGGCAGCTACCGCGCCAGCCCTACCAGCACCAGCAGTGGTTCCGCCGGCGCCATCTTCTCCCGCGGCAGCAGCAGTAGACGCCGCAGTCCCTTCCGCACCGGTGGCAGGGTGGGCTGCCTCAACTTCAAAGCCTGCGCCGACCAATACGCCGGCTCGCACCGGACTCTGGAAAGGGCAGCTTCGGGTCGCAGCCATCTTTCGCGAGACTCCGCAGGTGAAGACGTTCCGCCTGAGGGACCCGCAGGGTGGACCCATTCCGTTTTCCTTTGTACCTGGACAGTTCTTGACTTATTCGGCCGAGATCGACGGCAAGCGCGTCCGGCGGTCCTACACCATCGCCTCGTCGGCAGCGCAAACGGCTTACGTCGAGACTACCATCAAGCACGAGGAGAAGGGCATCTTCTCCGATTACATGCACGACAAGATCGCCGAAGGCGAGCTGATCGATGTGATGGCTCCCTCGGGGATCTTCACCTTCACCGGGAAGGAGGCCGATAGCGTCGTCCTGATCGGAGGCGGTGTCGGCATCACACCGCTGATGGCGGCCATCCGCTACCTCGCGGACATCGCGTGGCCCGGTGATATCTATCTCGTCTATGGGGCCCGGTCGACGGAGGAATTCATCTTTCGCGACGAACTCGAACATCGTCAGCGAAGAATGCATAATCTGCACGTGGCCGCGACGATGTCACGTACCGCGGGGACCTCCTGGATGGGGGCGGAAGGTCCAATTACCAAGGAATTCCTGACCCAATCTGTACCTGACCTTACGAAGCGCCACATCCACTTGTGCGGACCACCCGGCATGATGCAGGCGATGAAGAAGCTTCTGGCCGATCTCGGAATACCGGAAGAACAGGTCAAGACGGAAGCCTTCGGCCCGGCATTGGGCGCAGTGCCGCCGCCAGGTTTTACCGAGGTGACCGCCATCCGTCCCGTCAGCGCGGATGCCGAAGCCGCGACACCTACCATAGGCGCGCCTTCAATCGGCCCGGCTACTGCCACCATCCGATTCTCAAAGTCGAACAAGGTCGCCCCGCTGCCACCGGACAAGAGCGTTCTTGAGATTGCCGAGTCCGTCGGCGTGCCGATCGATTTTTCCTGTCGCGCCGGAATCTGTGGAGTCTGCAAGACCCAGCTTCTCGAGGGCAAAGTGACCATGGAGGTCGAGGAGGCCCTCACGGCGGAAGATAAGGCGCAGGGCATTATCCTGGCCTGCCAGGCCAAATCAATCGGCAATCTGGTCGTCGAGGCCTGACATGAGCGGGACCGAACGCCTGATCGTTGGCACCGTCCTCACGATCCTGCTGTTGCTCGTGCCTGCGTTCGTTCTCCATACCTCGCCTCGATTCGCCGGCAGCCTGGCCGGCTTTGCGCTCGGTGTTGCCGCGGCAACCTTGACGGTATCCCTCTTGATATACCCGATTGCCAAGTACAGCATTTCGCTCAGATCGGGGATTACGCGGCTCGCTTCCATGCGCGCGCTGCTTGCCTTTCATGTCTATGCTAGCGTTTTCGGCGCCTTTCTGGCGATCCTGCACACCGGGCACAAATATCAGAGCGCCCTCGGCATCGCCCTTATCGTCAGTATGCTCGTCGTCGTGGTGACCGGGTTCGTGGGCCGCTATTACATGCCCGAGACGTCGGCCGAGTTGCGGGAAAGCCAGTCTCGGCTGGCAACGTTGCGGTCCGCCTACGATCGCACAGTCGTCGCCCTTGCGGGTCGGCAGGCGTCAGACGACGGAACGCCGCCCGTTAACGCCTCGGCTCTGCAAGGCATTCCGATTCTGCAGCTCGTCGACGGCATTGCAGATCTCGAATACGCTATCGGATCCCGCGAAGCCGTGAAGAGAATCTTTTTGCCGTGGATCATTGCGCATGTGGTCGCCGCGATCTCGATGTATCTGCTCCTGGCGCTCCACGTCGCCGGCGAGATCTATTACGGACTGCGGTGGCTGTCGTGAAGAAGCTCGGCTTTTTCTACACCGCGCTGATCACGATGGCGGTAGCAGGCGGCGTGACGGCCATCGTCTCTCTCTACCAGTCGGGATCGGCATCGATTCCGGGTTGGCGGGAATCTTTCCAGCCCGGGCCGCTTTCGGAAAAGCACGCATTCCTCGCCGGAAAGTGCGAATCCTGCCACACGCCGACGCGGGGCATCGAAGCAACCGCTTGCATTGCGTGCCACTCGACCGCCGCCGCCGATCTCGGCAAGCAGCCGACCGCATTCCACGCCAACATTCAGGATTGCCGCGGTTGCCATGTCGAGCACTCCGGCGCCGTCCGTCCCACCAAGATGGATCATGCCGCACTCCTGCGAATCGGCTCGCATCTCGCGGTAGGCGACCAGGGCCATCCGAGCGTGCCGCGTCGGATGGTGGACGACATGAAGGGCTTTTTGGGATTGCCTGTTTCACAGTCGGCCGAAAAGACCGACCTTGACTGCGCAAGTTGTCATAGCAACCGCGAACCGCACCGAGACCTGTTCGGCCGGGAATGCAGCAACTGTCATGACACGGCGAGTTGGCGGATCTCAAGGTTCTTACATCCCTCCCCCACCTCCAAGGACTGCGCCCAATGCCATCAGGCGCCACCGAGTCACTACATGATGCATTTCCAGATGATGGACAAAGCCATTACCGGCCAGGAACACGCAAAGGTTAACCAGTGCTTCCAGTGCCATCGAACGGATTCGTGGAACGATATCAAAGGCGTTGGTTGGTTCAAACATCATTGAATCCGACATTCAGTAAGTTTCATTTCTCCGCCGTATTCGAATCGCCGATGCACGATCGGTCCCCGGTACGGAGATAGCGATGCATTGCCCGGAACAGAAAACTCATTCTTGCCTTCCATATTTCTGGGCTATCTCGATCTTTTTGTGCTCGCAGGCGGCGGTCACACTGGGCTTGCTGTTCTCCGAAAATATACGCCTGTCGCAACCGACGTTTGGTCCGCTGGACCGTTCTGGTACCACCAACTTCTGCAGCCGGGCTCCGAATGGCATTTCAAGATCGTAACAGAGGGCTATCGCTGTAACGGCGATTCGACCCTTCCTCAGAATATCGTGTTCTATCCACTGTACCCGATACTCGCGCGAAGCCTCGCCGCGATCAGCGGCCTCGCGGCATCGGACGCCTGGCTGATGGTATCGAGTATCGCGGGATTGTTGGCGATCGTCCTTCCATTCAAGCTGGTTCGCGAGGAATTTGGTGACTATCTTGCCCCCGCCACAACCGAACTCCTCAGCTTTTTCTCCGACTTCGGTTCTACTATCCGCCTGCAGCAGTCCGCCGAGCGGGATGTGCACGGGATGGACGGCTCTTTGCTACTGGGTTATATTAACGAGATCAGGAGGGATTCTGGATATGTGGGATCGCCGCCAACTTCTTGCCTCTCTCACCATGATTTCCGCCGTCGCGGCCTCGACCCGCTACGTCAGCGCCCAGCCAAAGAGCTCCGTGATGCCACCCATGGCGGGGATGGCTATGGGGACGATGACTCTGCAGACTTGCGTCGAGAGCTGCTGGCGCTCTCATGTGATGTGCCTGGAAACGGAGCGTTACTGCCTCGAAAAAGGCGGCATGCATGTCATGCTAACGCATATGACGCTGTTGGCTGACTGTGCCGAGATGTGCGAGAAAACCGCCAATTCGCTATTGCGGCGTTCACCACAGCATGGCGCCGTTTGCATCGCTTGCGCGCAACTTTGCGATGCTTGCGCGCAAGAGTGCGAAGCAATGAAGGAGGACGAGCGGATGCTGTTATGCGCTCGGACCTGTCGTGATTGCGCCAAGCATTGTCGCGAAATGAGCAAGTTGCCAATTTGACGGCACCAGCGTAGCTCCTAGTTGTAACTGAATCGCCCGTCCTCTGGACGGGCTCAATCAGCCCTTATGCGACACACGCATTATTTAGAATTCGTTTTCCTCTCCGGTGTCACTGGCAAGACCAGATTCCGGTTTTCGGCCCCCCGCGGTACGTACAGAATCTTTTATTTTCGAATAGCGGTGAGATGGGACCGATGCGCGGAGATGCCGGCTCTGATTGTTGGCTGACGCTCGTCCGCCTACTATCCAATTGACTTTCCTTTTCGCCGCGCTGCGCGAGACTTTGCGATGCGAAGATCATCGCGGCTAGAAGGAAAAGATACCCAAGTCCGTGTTCACGCATCTTCAAATCCCTCCCACAAATTGCCGATCGCAGCATCCTGGCAGTGGCACTCTTACAGAGCACGGCTTTAGGACCCTTGTTAGGTCCCAGCCAACTTGTTGAAGTGTCCAACCACCTGGTTGCAGGATTTTTCCGCTCGTACTCCGGTC
Source organism: Bradyrhizobium sp. (assembly GCA_049286845.1). Taxonomy (GTDB): domain Bacteria; phylum Pseudomonadota; class Alphaproteobacteria; order Rhizobiales; family Xanthobacteraceae; genus Bradyrhizobium. The sequence goes on along the minus strand of JBAQER010000991.1, from coordinate 5,589 downwards.
CACTGCTATTGCTTGTCGCCCATGTGATAGGACGGATTCTGGGGCCCGCCGCTATAATGATGACTAGTGGGGACGTGCGTCTTGGGGGGCGGCATTCTTTTGAAGCTGAAATCTCAGTCCACGGCTTGACGTGGATCAACATTATCCGGAGTTAGGTGGTGATCACAGTACTCTTGATGTGCAGGCCCCGCAGGAGACGACCCGCGGTCTGTGGTCGGACGCGATGCCCGCGCTCACGTCAAGCTGACGGCAGGCCCGCGTTCTCTGGCCTTCAAATTGGGTTGTCCCGGGATGAAACCACGAGGCGAATTCCAGAAGGTCGACGCGCACAGCAGTTGATGAGTGACGCGGTTGACGTGAAAACCTCTAAGAATTCTGAAGGGTACAAACAGGGCAAACACCATCTGCAGCATCGCCAAGTTGACGCTTAATTTCTTCGAGCACAAATTGCCGGTCCCATGTCGTGCCATCACCTTTGATAAATCCACTCGCGCGTACATAGGCAAGGCTTTCAGCGGCGTCATCACCCACACGGATATTCACATTTGCGTGGAATGGGCAAACCGCTATGGCACGGGTGCTCTCCAAAGCATCTCGGACGGCAGAAGCGAGATCACCGGTGCGGCTATTGACGGACATCAGAGCCTCCTGCAGTGACCGCGAATGGATGGCCGCGCTATAGCTCCTCGCCCTCGCACGGACGCCCCCCGAACTCTCTCGCCTCAAAAGGTGGGCGCTGTGTTCGGGAGCCGGCTCAGCTTTCAACAAGGCGCCGATCTCACCCATTCGTTTGGTCCACGACCTTCGACATATCGGCCCCGCTCAGTAAAGCCGTGCGCCGCAAGTCCGAGGACGCACCAAGGCAGTCCTGCGGTCTTGCGAAGAGTGGTCGCCTCGAGGTGGCCGCGTTGCTTTCTTCAGAGTTGATCACAGGGTGTTCGAACGCTCTATGATTCCACATCTCGGCTTCAGCAAGCCACTTCCAATTCTCTTCGGAATAGAGAGCAGCACATTGACGGCACAAACTTTCCATCGCACGGCACCGTAACAACTCCTTCACCATCGCCTCCCCAGGTCCAGAGCCACTACATGTTAGTCGTTATCGATCACTTGCAGTTGCCGGCATCCGCCGGATGCGGTCAGGCCGACAATTGGGCAGGCAGCGCGGCACCCATTCCGCCACGGTCAGTTCGCTGCTGGTGACCACGCGCTCGTACACGCCGCAATATTGTCGCGCGGACAGACTCCATCCGAAGCGACGCTGCATCGCAGCGCGGCGCATTGATTTCAGCTTTCGCGGCGACGCATAGATATCCACGGCACGATAAAGCGCACCAAGCAGTTTGGGGAACGACGTCTCCTCAAAGAGGAAGCCCGTCACGCCATCCTCTACCGTGTCAACCAATCCGCCAGTCCTGGACGCCACCGGGAGGGTTCCGAAACTCTGCGCATACATTTGACTGAGGCCACAAGGCTCGAAGCGGGAAGGCATCAAAAGGAAATCGCTTCCCGCAAACATTTGACGTGCCTCGGCTTCGTCAAAGCCAATCCTCACCCCGACTTTGCCTGGATGACGCGCCGCAAGGTTCCGCAGCGCAGATTCCAAATGAGTCTCCCCGCGTCCAGTGACAACCAACTGCCCGCCTTCACGGAGCAGGGTTTCTGCCGCCTGAATAGTAAGGTCGATGCCCTTCTGATGAACCAAGCGCGAGACCACGGCGAACAAGGGACCGCGGGAAACCGCAAGTCCGAACGCCTTGCGCACGTGCTCGGCGTTAGCCGGTTTGCCAGCCCAGTCGTCGCCAATCGACGCACCCGCAAGGTGCTGAGTAGACTGTGGACCCCAGGTTTCGTCGATCCCATTGAGGATGCCGGTCAGCCGCCCTTGACCGGACCGCACCCGCAGGAGGCCATCAAGGCCGCACCCGAATTCAGGCGTTGTAATCTCTCGCGCATATGTCGAGCTGACGGTCGTCACATGCGAAGCATAGAAAATGCCAGCCTTGAGAAACGACAGCTTACCGTGAAATTCTACGCCATCAACCTGGAATGAACCCTCGGGAATTCCGAGAGTGGGTAATCGCTCGGCCCCGAAAAGGCCCTGGTAAGCAAGGTTATGAATTGTAAGGATCGTCGGCGTGGAGAGGCCACGCCAAGCGAGAAAGGCCGGTGCGAGAGCCGAGGGCCAATCATTGAGGTGCAAGAGATCCGGCCGCCAATCGAGACCGGCGAGACCAGCCGCCATCTCCGTTGCCGCAAGACCTAGCCGTGCAAAACGAACATCATTGTCAATCCAGTCCACCCCTGACGTGTCGCCGTAAGGAAACCCCTCGCGATCGTAGAGCTCCGAGCACAGGACAATATACACCGTGAGCCCGTCCGGCATTTCGATCTGCCCCAGATCGCAAGCTGGCAGTCCAGCCGCGGCTGGAAGGCGGGCTACAACAGAAATTTCGTCATGGCGCGCTAGAACCTCCCGATAGCCGGGAATCAGTATTCTGACGTCATGATATTCGCGCAAGGCGCGCGGAAGGGCCGAAGACACATCGCCGAGCCCTCCGACTTTGACAAAATCAGCCATCTCGGAGGTAACGTAAAGAATTCTGGATTGTGCAGAATTCATCGACCTCGCAGGATCTTCGCCCCGACCCGTACCCTCGCGAACCCCTATGATCGGCTTCGCTGCATTGGAATCGGCACATCGCTGCGTAAGAGATCGATGCATTGGCATGCTCACGAACACTCTTGAGCCTAGATGAGTACGCTCCAAAATAAAATAATTACAGCATGCCAGCAGATTGTCGTCTTTAAGATAGATCAAAGAAGTTGTGCTGCTAAACGCCATTAGATGCGGTTGTGATCGGAAGCTTAAAAGGCACGGCTCACTTAGATCGTAAATCGGTCGCGCAGAGAATTCCGTGCAAGCAGGCGTTCTGTACGATTGGCGTCCGGCTACGGATTATCACATGAAGTTGCGAACGGTTCTCACTACCGCATCATCATCTTCGCTGTCCACGGATGGCAAGGGGGCCGTGCAGCCCATGAGCGCGCGCTCGGCTTTTCCGGCGGATGCCGAACCCAACCTAACCGTAGATGCGTCCGGTAAACCAGGCATTCCACCGACCTGGACCAGCAGCTCCAAAGATGCGGTAGGCGGTTCTCTGGGGCCTTCACGGCTATGGTTCACCCTGGGCTATGGCATCGTCAACGAGGTCTACTGGCCGCGAATAGATATTCCCCAGATCCGCGACCTGGGATTCATTGTTGCCGACGGAAAAGGGTTCTGGTCTGAAGTCAAGCGGAACGGCGATTACAGCATTCGCGCGATTGCTCCGGGCGTGCCGGCTTTCGAGATTGTGCACACCCATTCCCGCTATGTACTGCGTTTGAGGGTATCGCCCGATCCGCAACGCGATGTCCTCTCCATCGAATGTGACCTTCAAAGCAGCGACCCAGATATGCGTCTGTGTGTTCTGCTCGCACCGCATTTGGGCGCAACTGGGCACGACAATCGCGCCATAGTCGCACGGCATCACGGCCGGCACGTCCTCTGGGCCGAGCACGCTCCATTTGCATTGGCGCTGGCAGCCGTGACCGAGAGCCAGGAAGATGCCATCCTACGCGCCGGCTGTGGCTATGTCGGCGTGACCGATGGCTGGCAGGACTTCGCCCGGAACGGGGCAATGACTTGGGAAAATCCCGCGGCCGGGCCCGGTAATGTTGCTCTCATGGCAGAACTGTCTGGCCGATGCGTGCTGGCGCTTGGCTTCGCGAGCAGCCGGGAAGCCGCTTCCACTCTCGCGGTCTCGTCACTGCTTCAACCCTTTGACAGTCTCCTTGGCAGCCAGGTTGCGGATTGGCGGGCATGGCACAACCGCTGCGCAGAGTGCTGCGCGCGTCCCCATGGCGCCGCCGCCGACCTGGAGGAACAGTTCGTCGTCTCCGCAACGGTGCTACGGACCCATCTGGATAAGACTTATCCGGGTGCTATGGTCGCAAGCCTCAGTATCCCCTGGGGCGACAGCGGCAACGAGCGCGGCGGATACCATCTCGTTTGTGGCCGCGCGATCTCGTCGAATGCGCCGGTTCGCTGCTTGCTTTCGGAGGCGAAGGTGAAGCACGCGATACCCTGCGTTATCTCATTGCGACGCAAAATTCCAAAGGCCATTGGCACCAGAATCAATGGCTTGGCGGCCATCCCTCGTGGACCGGTATTCAGCTCGACGAGATCGCCTTTCTGGTGCTGCTTGCCGGCGCCCTGGCCGAGCGCAATGCGCTCGGCGGCATCCGCGCCGAAGACATGATCCGCCGCGCCCTGGGGTTCATCGCCTCCCGCGGTCCATCCACCGATCAAGATCGCTGGGAGGAGAACGCCGGTATCAACAACTTTACCTTGGCAACCTGCATCGCCGCTCTCGTGGCCGGCAGCGCGTTTCTGGATGAGACCGCCGCCAATTGGGCCCTCGAGCTTGCTGATTTTTGGAACGCCAATATCGAACAATGGACGGTTGCCCGCGATACTGACCTGGCACGCCAAGTCGGGGTGGACGGCTATTACGTTCGTACGGCACCGGCATCAGTTGTAGAGATCGGCAGCGCCGCGCTCCAGGAAATCGTTCCAATCCGCAACCGTGCAGACAGTGCAAGACTTGCGGCCTGCGAACAGGTTAGCACGGATTTCCTCCAGTTAGTGAGGTTCGGCCTGCGCAGCCCAAATAATCCCCTTATCCAGAGCAGCATCGAAGTTGTCGATCATCTCCTGAAGGTGGAAACCCCCTCGGGCGCGGTCTGGCGCCGATACAACGAGGATGGATACGGCGAACACGAAGACGGTTCTGCTTACGATGGGGTCGGACGTGGCCGACCTTGGCCACTGCTCGCTGGCGAGCGCGGGCATTACGAACTTGTGGCAGGAAAGGATCCTTTGCCGTTCCTCAGGACCATGGCGGAAGCTGCGAGCCTTGGTGGCCTGATTCCCGAGCAGGTATGGGACGCAGCCCCGGTACCGCAGCGCCGCCTCCGTCCGGGACGACCGACTGGCTCCGCGATGCCGCTCGCCTGGGCGCATGCGGAATTTATTAAGCTCGTGGTATCTCGCAGTCTCGGTCGTCCGTTCGACCGGCCCCGAGCTACGTGGGAAAGGTACAAGGGCAAAGCACCTTCGGCCAAAGCTGTTTTCTGGTGGCCCCACGCCCGCATCGGGCAGTTTGCTGTCAAATCCCGCGTCGTGGTCGCACTATCACAACCAGGTACAGTTCGCTGGGGCACTGATGGCTGGCAGGCCATCACAGAGACATCAGCAGAAGAGACGAGCCTTGGATTCTACGCGGCCACACTGAATACATCCGGGATGTCGAGCGGCCAGCAAGTGAATTTCACGATCCGCTGGGCCAACGGCGACTGGATCGGCGCCGACTTTAATCTTCGAGCTTCGGGTTGTCTGGGACGGCTAACCTGACGCCGTCGCCGCGTTATCGAATGCTCTCTAAAAGGCTATTTGGAGCAGAACATCTCGGCGTCTTGCAGTCGATGGTGCAGTCGGCACGGCTGCGGTTCCAAATCCGACTTTTTGCTTTGGACAAAAACCAC
>JBAQER010000990.1:0-2036 GCA_049286845.1 Bradyrhizobium sp. | reverse complement strand
CAACGGCGGTGTTCGAGACCCTGGTCAAGGACTGGGCGGTGCTGTCGCAATCGCTTCTGACCACGCTTCTGACCACGCTCGAAGGCTTCATTGCCGCAGCCGTCGGCGGCATCGCGCTGGCGCTGTTGTTCAATCAGTCGAGGTGGCTGGAATATTCGCTGTTTCCCTATGCGGTGATCTTGCAGGTGACGCCGGTGATCGCGATCGCGCCGCTGCTTTTGATCTATCTGCCACAGCAGACCGCAGTGGTCGCCTGCGCCTGGATCGTCGGATTCTTTCCTGTGCTGTCCAACACCACGCTTGGGCTGAACTCGGTGGATCGCAATCTGGCCGGCCTGTTTCAACTTTACGGCGCGTCGCGGTTGCAGACGCTGCGCTATCTCAAATTGCCGGCCGCATTGCCGTTCATCCTCGGCGGATTGCGGATCGCGGGCGGGCTGTCGCTGATCGGCGCGGTGGTCGCCGAAATCGCCGCGGGCTCCGCCGGCGCCGGCTCCGGCCTCGCCTACCGAATCGCGGAATCCGGCTATCGTCTCAACATTCCCCGGATGTTCGCCGCGCTTCTGTTGCTCTCCGCCGCCGGGATTGTCATTTATGGGCTGCTGGCGCTAACCTCGCATCTGGTGCTGCGGCGCTGGCACGAGAGTGCGCTTGGAAAGGAAAACTGATGGCTGCGGGTAATATTTCTTCGGAGAAGATCGATCTGCTGGTCTATGGGCCGGGCAGGCCCATCATCCAGAACGGCTTCTCCGATCAGTTCGTCCTGCATTCGGCCGAGACCAAGCACGACCTCGAGCGGCTGGCGGGCATGGCGGAGAAGATCCGCGGCATCGCCGTGACCTACCACACCGTGCACGCCGACCGAAGCGCGCTGGCGCTGTTTCCGAAGCTCGAGATCATAGCTTCCTTCGGCGTCGGCTACGATCACGTCGATTCCGCTTACGCCCGCGAACACAACATCGTCGTCACCAACACGCCCGATGTGCTGACCGAGGAGGTCGCCGACGTCGCGATGGGACTTCTGATCGCGACGCTGCGCGAGTTCGTCAAGGCCGACCGCTATCTTCGCTCCGGCCTCTGGACCACCCAGAATTATCCCTTGAGCGTGGGCTCGCTTCGCGACCGCAAGGTCGGCATGGTCGGCATGGGCCGGATCGGCCAGGCGATCGGACGCCGTCTCGACGCCTCGCGCGTTCCCGTCGTCTATCATTCGCGCAAGCCGGCGGCCGACGTGTCCTACAAGCACTATCCCGACCTGATCGAGATGGCGAAGGCGGTGGATACACTGATAGTGATCGTCCCGGGAGGGGCGGCGACCGCCAACCTGATCAATGCCGATGTGCTGAAGGCGCTGGGGCCGCGCGGCGTCGTCATCAACGTGGCACGGGGCTCCGTCGTCGACGAGCAGGCTTTGATATCGGCGTTGAAGTCGGGGACCATCCTGGCCGCGGGGCTCGATGTGTTCGCCAAGGAGCCGGCGGTGCCGGACGAACTGCGCGCCATGCAAAATGTCGTGTTGTTGCCACACATCGGCTCGGCGTCCGTGGTAACGCGAAACGCGATGGATCAGCTGGTTGTCGACAATCTCAAGGCCTGGTTCGCCGGCAAGCCGCCGCTGACGCCGGTCGCGGAAACGCCGGTGAAGGGCCGCTGATGTCCGCAGGTCGCCCTGGCATCGGGTTGCCGGCGCTTGTGGCGTTGCTTGCTTTGCCGGTTTCTTTGGCGTCGCCCGCGTGGTCGCAGGATTCCTCCGCCCTGAAAAAGGAAATGGTCGGCCAGTGGGAGCTCTCGACCACCGAACGCAGCAAGACCTGCGTCGTCACGCTGAAGAGCGATGCCTCGCCGCAGGGCTTGAAGCTCGAGCTGGAGCCCGGCTGCGCGGCGGCGCTGCCCTTCACCAGGGACATCGCCGCCTGGAACGTCAAGGGACTGGATATCGTGCGGCTGCAGGACGCCGCCGGACAGCCGGTGATCGACTTTACCGAAGTCGAGAGCGGGATTTTCGAGGGCCTGCGACAGGGTGAGGGCATCTACAT
>JBAQER010000989.1:0-10562 GCA_049286845.1 Bradyrhizobium sp. | reverse complement strand
TAACGCGGGCTTCGATGTCGGCCTTCTTGCCGGCGCCGTTGACGATGGTGGTGTTCTCCTTGTCGATCATCACCTTCTTGGCGCGACCGAGCATGGCGAGCGTGACGTTCTCCATCTTGATGCCGAGATCTTCCGAGATCGCCTGGCCGCCGGTCAGGACAGCGATGTCCTGCAGCATGGCCTTGCGGCGATCGCCGAAGCCCGGCGCCTTGACGGCCGCAACCTTGAGGCCGCCGCGGAGACGGTTGACGACGAGGGTGGCGAGAGCTTCGCCTTCGACGTCTTCCGCGACGATGACCAGCGGCTTGCCGGTCTGCACCACGGCTTCCAAGAGCGGAAGCAGTTCGTTCAGGTTGGAGAGCTTCTTCTCGTTGATCAGGATGTAGGCGTCGTCGAATTCGACGCGCATCTTGTCGGCGTTGGTGACGAAGTAGGGCGAGATGTAGCCGCGGTCGAACTGCATGCCTTCGACGACGTCGAGTTCGGTCTCCAGCGATTTGGCTTCTTCAACCGTGATGACGCCCTCGTTGCCGACCTTCTTCATGGCGTCGGCGAGGAACTTGCCGATTTCGGCGTCGCCGTTGGCGGAGATGGTGCCGACCTGGGCGATTTCCTCGTTCGAGGTGACCTTCTTGGAGTTCTTGACGAGGTCGGCGACCACGGCTTCGACAGCCAGATCGATACCGCGCTTCAGGTCCATCGGGTTCATGCCGGCGGCAACCGCCTTGGCGCCTTCGCGGACGATGGCGGCCGCGAGCACGGTCGCGGTAGTGGTGCCGTCGCCGGCAGCGTCGGCCGACTTCGAGGCCACTTCGCGCACCATCTGCGCGCCCATGTTCTCGAACTTGTCCTCGAGCTCGATCTCCTTGGCGACGGTGACGCCGTCCTTGGTGATGCGCGGGGCGCCGAACGACTTGTCGAGCACGACGTTGCGGCCCTTGGGGCCGAGCGTGACCTTCACCGCGTTGGCGAGGATGTCGACGCCGCGCAGCATGCGATCGCGGGCATCAACGCCGAATTTGACTTCTTTAGCTGACATTTATTCGTCTCCGTTTGAACTGGATCCTCATCCTGAGGAGCCCGGAGGGCGTCTCGAAGGATGAGATGAGTTGAGCATGGGGCTCATCCTTCGAGACGCCGGCTGCGCCGGCTCCTCAGGATGAGGGAACGGACGCGGCTTACGCGGCCTTCTTCTTGGTGGCGGGAACGTCGGTGAGGACGCCCATGATGTCGCTTTCCTTCATGATCAGCAGTTCCTGACCATCGAGCTTGACCTCGGTGCCGGACCATTTGCCGAACAGCACACGGTCGCCGACCTTGAGGTCGATCGGGATCAGCTTGCCGGCTTCGTCGCGGCCGCCCGGGCCGACGGCGGTGATTTCGCCCTGCGAGGGCTTTTCCTTGGCACTGTCCGGAATGATGATGCCGCCTGCGGTCTTCTCTTCGGCGTCGATGCGCTTGACCACGACGCGGTCGTGAAGCGGACGGAATTTCATGCAGTCCTCCTAAGATTTTGAAGATGTTCGAGTTTTTAGAAAATTAGCAGTCTCCGTTGGCGAGTGCCAGCGTGAGCGCTCTGGACATAAGGCAGGTTTGTTGCGGGGACAAGGGCCTCTAGCAGAAAAACTGGCACTCAAATATGACGTCTGCCAAAATCGTTCATCATCATTAATTCCGGCGACCAAACCGGGAAACCCATATTAGCACATGCGGTAAGCTGCTGCTAACGCGGCCTTTTTCAACAAATCGTTAAACATTTAGGCTTGTGATGGGCGGGTCGCGTGCGTCACATTTCTCTCATGTGAGCGCATCTCCGCCGGGGTGGCTCGGTTGGTGGCCACCACGTGAATGCGCTCCAGCAATGGAGGTTGGCATGGTTTCGCGGGTTGGAGTTGTTTCCGACGACTTTCGGAAACAGGTGCTGGGCTACGGGCTGACGACGGCACAGATCCTTTATCGGATGCCGGATCACCCCTCGTTGCTGCAGACCTACGTCTGGCAGAACTACGATCTGTTTCCGAAATTCCCGGCGCTGAAGGATTTCCTCGCTTTCTGGCAGGAGAAGCTCGAAGGTCCGCTGTTCTCGGTCACGGTGGCGCATTCCAAGCTGATCAAGCCCGCCGAGCTGCGCGCCGTCGACGGCGTGTTCCGGCTGCATTGATCCTGGCAGGGTGGGCGGGCGCGAGCGCGCCTTGGTCCACCCCGCGAAGCCAAATTGTGCTAGCCTGTTTCCACCAATCGGAAAGGGAGAGCACCAATGGCCAGGAAGAAGCCGAAATCGCGAACCGCGTCGAAGGCCGCCGCGTTGAAGAAATCGCCCGCGCGCAAGACCGCCGCCAAAAAGACGGCCGCCAAATCCACCGCGCGAAAAACCGTCAAGGCCAAGGACCGCAAGACCAAGGCACGCGCAGTGCCTGCCGCCAAGCGCGCCCGCCCGAAGCAGCGCGTCGCCGTCAGCCATCATCGCGAAGAGGATTTCAAGGCCGATGGCTTACGCGCCTATGCGAAATATCGCGATCTCGGCTTTGCCGATGCGACCCAAGGCCTGGCGCAGGCGCATGTGATCCGGCTGATCGGACCGTGCGATCCCGATGAGGTTTCGAAACTGCACTTCCACGACGTCGAATTCCAGATGGTCTATGTCCTCAAAGGTTGGGTGAAGACCTACATGGAGGGACAGGGCGAGACCCTGATGGAGGAGGGCAGCGCCTGGATCCAACCGCCCGGCATCAGGCACATGATCATGGACTATTCCGACGACGTCGAACTGCTGGAAGTGATCCTGCCGGCGGAGTTCAAGACGGTTGAACTGACGGCGTGATGTCTATGTTCGTCATGCCTGGGCAAGAGCGCGAAGACGCGCTTCGCGCTTTTGCCCGGCCATGAGGTCGTCAGCGTGCTCTGCCGGTCTAAGCCGGCGTGACGCGCGCGACGTAGGCCTCTACCGGCTCGGAATAGCCTTTGAGTTGCAGGCTGCGCGGCTCAGCCGAAAGTCCGTCCGATACGTCCTTCCAGACCGTTTCGCTCACGATCATCTCGCCGCCCTTGGCGGCGCCGACGAGGCGCGCGCCGAAGTTCATGGGGTCGCCGAGAACCGCGAATTGATAGTTGCCGTCCTCGACGCCGATGGAGCCAACGAAAGACTTGCCTGCATGCACGCCGACGCCGATCGAAAGCCATGGCCCGCGAGGGTCGGCGTGACCGGTGGCGCGCAGAAGCTCAAGTCCGGCCGCGACCGCGCGCTGGCGATAATCGGCCCCGGTGAGGCCCGGCAGATAAATGCCGATCACCTCGTCGCCTACCATCTTGTCCACGATCGCATCGCTCTTCAGGAACACGGCCGTCGCGATCCGGAAGAAGCGCTGCATCAGCGCGGCGAATTCGGCCGGACGCATCCGCGAGGCGAGCTCCGTCGAGCCACGCACGTCGGCGTAGAGCACGCCGATGTCGAGTTCAGTGCCGCCGCGTTCCTGAGCGAGCACGGATTCGCACTTCTCGCAGTAGTGCGGATTGCGCCGCCACGGCGCGCGGCCCATCAGACGCATCGCGGGCGCGGTGAAGCCGTCGAATCCCGCGTAACACAGGCGGCATCGGTCGCCGGCGGTCGGCGACAGCATGCGCAACATTCTGCGGCCGCGCCGAAGCATGGGATGCTCACCCGACAGCATCGCGTGCCAAAACGGGTTGAAATTCCGAATCTCGCCAGTGGATTCCGCCATGCGGGGCTCCCGGCGCTGAAGGTTTGACAGCTTTGCGAAAACGGTTGCCGAAGGCTACCCGGGGAGCGGTGGTGGAGTCTACACCCTAATTCAGCACCCCGACGATCGCGCCCATCAGGCAAGTCGTCAGCGTGCCCGACACGATCGATTTCAGGCCGAGCGCATTGATCTCGCCGCGGCGCTCGGGCGCCATGGTGCCGAGGCCGCCGATCATGATGCCGAGGCTGCCGAAGTTGGCGAAGCCGCACATCGCATAGAGCATGATCAGCCGGGAGCGGGGATCGAGCGCGTCGGCGCCGAGCTTCGACAGATCGACATAGGCGATCAACTCGTTCAGCACGGTCTTGATCCCCATCAGGCTGCCGGCGGTGACCGCCTGCGGCCACGGCAGGCCCATCAGCCAGCATACCGGCGCCATGACATAGCCGAGCATCCGCTGCATCGAGATTGCTGCGCCGCCGATAGTGGGCAACAGCCCGAGGATGGCGTTGGCGAGATAGACCAGCGCCACCAGCACGATCAGCATCGCGATGATGTTGAGCAGCAGCTCGAGCCCGGCGGTGGTGCCCTTGACGATCGCATCCATGGTGGAGGAGGCGTGGATGTCGGGATCGGCCTGCGCCACCTTGGAATCGATGAACGCCACGCGGGGATCGCCCCGGGGATCGAGCAGTGCGCCGGCGGTGCGCTTGTCTGACTTCTCCGGCACCATGATCAGGCTGACCAGGATCGCCGCCGGCGCGCCGAGCACGGAGGCGATGACGAAATGCACCGCGGCATCCGGGATCAGCGGCGCCAGCAGGGTGGCGTAGAGCACCAGTACGGTGCCGGCAATGCCGGCCATGCCGCCGGTCATGACCAGGAACAGTTCGCTGCGGGTGAGCTGCGCCAGATAGGGCCGGATGAACAGCGGCGCTTCGACCATGCCGAGAAAGATGTTGGCCGCGGTCGATAGCCCGACCGCGCCACCGACTCGAAGCGTGCGCTCCAGCAGCCACGCCATGCCGCGCACGACCGGCGGCAGGATTTTCCAGTAGAATAAGAGCGTGGTGAGCACGCTCATGACCAGCACGACCGGCAGCGCCTGGAACGCCAGGATGAAGGCGGCGCCCGGCGCCTTCACGTCGAACGGCAGCGCAGCCCCGCCAAGATAGCCGAACACGAAGGAGGTTCCGGCGCGGGACGCCGCGGAGATGGCGCCGACGGCGTCGTTGACGACGCCAAAGCCATGCGCCACGAACGGCAGCTTGATCAGCGCCAGTGCGGTGAGAAAGGTGATGGCAAGCCCGATCGCCGCCTGCCGCAGTGACACCGCGCGGCGGTTCTCGCCGAACGCCCACGCGATCAAAAGCAACGCCAACACGCCGAACGCCGATTGCAGCTGCAGCATGATTCCCCCGTGGCCCGGGGGATTATGAGGGCAGTGCCGTCAGCTGTGCAATGGCATAGGCGTGGTCGCCTCGCTCACCTGCTTCGTCATTGCTGTAGATGTTCACTAATTCGCTGATTGGATCGCGGTGGTCTTGGTGGCGGCGAAGGCCTTCGGGGTTTGTCCCGCCAGGGCCTGATGGGGCCTGTGGTTGTTGTAGTAGATCAGATATTCGAACAGTTGGTTGGCGAAGTGGTCAAGGTTGTCGAAGGTCGCGCCTTCGATGAGGTCTTCGTCGAGGGTTCGCCAGAAGCGTTCGACCTTGCCATTGGTCTGTGGCCGATAGGGCCTGGTGTAGCGGTGTTTGATGCCCAGTTCGAGCAGCATTGCCTCGAAGGGATGCTGAAGAGGCTTGTTGCGGGCTGCGAACTCGGCGCCGTTGTCGGAAAGGATTTCCTGGAAGACCAGCCCGTAGGTGACGTTGAGGGTGTTGATCATCTTCAGCGTCTTGAACATCACCGGAAGTGCTTTCTTGGAGCTCAGCACCTCAGCCCAGGCAAGGCGCGAGCAGCTGTCGATCAGGCTGATGGTGTAGGCCGTGGCTGGGGGTGGCGCCAGGAACATATCGCGCGGCAATTGATGCAGATCGACGTGGCCGAGTTCCCCCAGCTTGTCCTTGATAATACGGCGTTTCTCCTCACGTATCGCTGGCGTGCGACGGTTCAGTTGATAGCGCTTCAACACCCGGTAAATCGTCGATGGCGAGGGTACCGTGTCACGTCGCTCCCGCAAAGCCGCATAGATCTCGTAGCGATTCATCCCCCGCTTGCGCTGGGCGACGATCTCGACCTCGATGCCTTCCGGCTCGCGGCGTTCGCGCCATTTGGGGCCACGCCGGCGTGGCAACAGGTCGGCTTCATCCCCGCTCTGCAGATAGCGATTGTAATATTTGCGGAATGTCTGCGAGCAGGTCCCATGGTGGCGGTAGAACTCGCCGACACTATTGAACACCGGCGACTTGCCAGCCTTGACCGCCTCGTACTCCGGGATCAAAAATCGCCACTTCTGCAGATAGTTACGTTCAATCGTCCGGTCATAGCTGTTATCGCGCATCGGATCATCCTCCAGAGGAGCGATCCGATCAGCGAATTAGTGAACATGCACAGCAATGACGGTCAGGCCGCGACCGCGCCGCCGCTCTTGCGCAGGCCGACATATTGCAGCTCGGCAAACGCGCCGACGGCAATCGCCTGCGCCGCGACCATGATCTCGCCGAGCAGATTGGGGTTGACCCATCCACTGAACAGCAGCGCGATGCTGGCGAGGGTCCAAGCTGCATTGCCGGCGACCACGATCACCACCAGCGCCTTCGGCATGGCCTGCCGCGTGCCGAGCCAGCCGACCAGCGCGGCATAGGCGATCAGGAACAGGCCGGTCTCGCGCAACAGCGCCTCGGGCAGGCTGAGCCACGGTGCGAGCATGCCGGCGCCGAGCGTGAGCAGCACCGCCGAGATGCCGCTGAAGATGGCGTCGGCGAGGATGGCGCGGCGCAGAAACAGGGATGGCTGGATCATGGCAGTTCTCCTTTGCAGAGGGGTGGACCAGAGTGATGGCGAAGATGATCCGGCCGGCGAGGTAATTCGATTACGTCGGAGGTAATGGAAGCCGCGAAATTCGCATGGTAGGTTTTCCTCCATGAACGCACACACCGCCACGGCCCCGGCCGAGAAGACCCAGCCCGTCCATATCGGCGATCACCTGCGCGAATGGAGGCAGCGCCGTCATCTCAGCCAGCTCGATCTCGCCGGCGACGCCGAGATATCAGCGCGGCATTTGAGTTTTGTCGAAACCGGCCGCGCGGCGCCGTCGCGCGAGATGGTGCTGAAGCTCGCCGAACGGTTGGAGGTTCCCTTGCGCGAACGCAACGTTCTCCTGGTGGCCGCGGGCTATGCGCCGGCGTTTCCGCAGCGCTCGCTCGACGATCCCGCGCTGAAATCGGCACGGGCGGCGATCGATCTGGTGCTGAAGGCGCATGAGCCCAATCCGGCGCTGGCCTATGACCGGCACTGGAACCTGGTCTCGGCCAACCGCATGGTTGCGCCGCTGCTGGAAGGCATTCCGCAGCGGCTGCTCGGTCAGCCCCTCAATATCCTGCGGCTCGCCTTTCACCCCGAAGCGCTGGCGCCGCGCACCGTCAACCTCGCCGAATGGTCCAGCCATCTCCTGGAACGGCTGCATCGCCAGTGCGAGGCCACCGCGGATCCCGAGCTGCTGAAACTCTATTCGGAGCTGAAGGCCTATCCGATGCCGGCGCGCCCGGCGCCGCTATCGTCGGACAATGTCGCGATCCCCTTCAAGCTGCGGCTTAACGGCGACGTGCTGAGCTTCATCTCCACCACCATGATCTTCGGCACGCCGGTCGATATCACGCTGTCGGAACTGGCGCTGGAGACGTTCTTCCCCGCCGACGAACTGACCGCCGAGCGGATGCGCGCCATGGCGTCGAATTTGAAGTAGGCGGCGCGGCGTCGTGAGGCGTTTACAGCGCAGCGCGCCGCTCGCATAATCCTGCCATGGATTCACCCGCGCAAAGTGTCGGCTTGCGGCCGCATCCGGCCGGCGATCTCCTGCGCGGCTGGCGCAATCGCCGCGCCATGAGCCAGGCCGACCTCGCCTTCGAGGCCAACATCTCGATCAAGCATCTGAGCCATGTCGAGACCGGCAAGGCGGCCGCCAGCCGCGAGATCCTGCTGCAACTCGCTGCCGCCCTCGGGCTGTCGCTGCGCGACCGCAACGCGCTGCTGGAAGCCGGCGGTTTCGCAAGGCAATATGGCGAGCGCGACCTGTCCGCCCCTGAAGTCGCCGACGCCAGGCGCGCCATCGATCTGTTGCTGCGGAGGCACGAGCCGTTTCCGGCCATCGTCACCGACCGGCAGTGGAACGTGCTGCAGGCTAATCGCGCCGCGACGCGGCTGATGACGCTGCTGCTCAGGCCGGAGCGCATGACGCGCCCGCTCAATCACATGCGGATGTTCCTGGCCCCGGACGAATTGCGGCCGTTCGTGGAGAACTGGCCCAGCGTCGCCGCGGCGCTGATGGTTCGCGCGCGGCATGAGGCGATGGCGGCGCCGCTGGATCTGGCGCTGCAATCGACCTGGCGCCAACTGACCAAACTGCCTGACGTCGCAGCACCCACTCTCAACGAGAGCGAGGCGCCGGGGCCGCTATGCGAGGTGCGTCTGCGCAAGGGCGACGTCAGCATCGGGCTGATCGGCGCGGTGCTGACCTTGGGCACGCCGCAGGACGTCACGCTGCAGGAACTGCGGGTGGAAATGTTCATGCCGGCGGATGCGGCGTCCGAGGCGGCGATGGTCGCCTTTGCCGCTCAGGACGCTTGAGCCTGCGCTTCCCGCCGTTCGAACGTCATCGCCTGCATCACTTCGGCAAACGGGCCCTGCCGGTCGCTGAGCGTGGCCATGGTCAGCCCGGCGCCGTTGGCGCCGGCGCGGGTACGTGAGCGGATCAGGATCCATTCGCCCTCGGGCGGACGAAAGAAATACAGGCTGATCTCGGGGTTGATGAAGGTCCATTCCCGCATGTCGACGATCTGGCCGACGCCGCTGGAGAAATCGGCCGCCTGCACCGCCTGTACGAGCGGCGTGTTGGCTTCGCCCTCCACCATGGGAACGTCGAGCCGCATCCAGGCCGCGGCCGGTCCCGGCTTTTCCAGCGCGCCCTCGATCAGCCGCACCGACACGTTCTGGAAATAGCGGCTCCATTTCTGCGCGAAGGCCGGCGGCGGTGTGCCGGTTTCGGGCGCGGCATCCGCGCCGGTGACCTTCGAGAAGGGATCGGCGGGGGATTCGCTGCCTTGCGCGGTCAACAGCGCGGTGCAGCGGCCGATCTCGGTCTCGCCGTCCAACAGCCGCACCTGGATCGTCTTGGCCTTGCGGCCGTCGCGCAGCATCTCGGTCTCGACGCGATAGGCGCGCAATCCGGCAGGCCGCCACAGATCGAAGGTGAGGCGGCGCACCGCAAAGCCGGAAGCGACAGCCAGCCGCTCGACCTCGCGCACCATCAGCGCGGTGGTGGCGCTGCCCTGCAGCATATCCGGCGACCACGGCCCGCCGGCATGTTCGGTGGCGCGAAACAGGTTGCCTTCCCTGGTGAAAATGGCGGTCATGGCCGGGCTCCGCGTTCAAATCCTGGTGCGTTCTTACGAATCCGGAGCCGCAATCACAATAACCCCGGAGGTTATGTGGCGCGGGGCATGCGGCCCGCACCCTTGTTTCGCGCCCCGATCGGACTATTTTGCGGACATCATCTCACGAAAGGCTGGCCCGATGAGCACCCTGAAACCGCTTCAGATCGACATCGTCTCCGACGTGGTGTGCCCGTGGTGCTATATCGGCAAGCGCCGGATCGAGAACGCGCTGGCGCTGGCGCCGGACGTGCCGGTCGAGATCAACTGGCGGCCGTTCTTCCTCAATCCCTGGGTGCCGCGCGAGGGCATCAGCCGCGACGAATATCTCACCGCGAAATTCGGTTCGGTCGAGGCCTACAAGGGCATCGCCGGCCGCGTCGTCGCGGCGGCGAGCGAAGAGGGCCTCACCTACCGGCCCGAACTGGTCAAGCGCCAGCCCAACACGACAGACTGCCACCGGCTGATCTACTGGGCCGATGCGCAAGGCAAATCCGCCGAGATGAAACAGCGGCTGATGGAATTGTATTTCCGCGACGGCGGCGATCTCACCGACGTCAATGTGCTGGTGCAGGCGGCGGCCGACGTCGGCCTCGATGCCGAGGACGTGCGCAAGCGCCTGGCGACCGACGAAGACGTCGACCTGATCTCGGCGCAGGCCAAGGACGCCTCCGACAAGGGCATCTCCGGCGTGCCGACGTTCGTGTTTGCACAGAAATACGCGGTGTCCGGCGCGCAGCCGGCCGAGCAGCTTGCCCGCGCCATCCGTCAGGTATCGGCGGAGGTGAACGCGCAGGCGGCGGAGTAGGGGCGGATTTGCCCGTCCTTGCATCGCGTGGCCCCCGTCGCAGAAATTTTCGTCGAACGGGTCGTGCACGTAAGAGCCGATTTGTTCAATCGATTCAACGAATCCACCCGACGGGCAAATCGGTCGAAAGTCCGTCAAGCCAGTCGGGCAAAAATATTCTGATTTTCCGAAATCGCAAATCAGTCTATTTCCATCGCATCCCGTCCCATCAAGAGGGGCGTTTCGCGAACGTCACGGACGTAGGGGCGGGAGGCGGTGGACGCAGCGGCGCGCGAGACGGGCGTGCTTGTTGCGGACGGTGAAGCCGTGTGGTCCTGGCACCCCGACGCTGGTGTCAAGTTCCTGGGAAGCAAGCTTCTCAGGGGCGACGGTGGCAAGAAAGCCCGGTCACCGGGGAGAGCGCGCTATAAGCCGTAAAACCATTGCGCAGGGAAGGCCGGATTGCCTCCGCTGAACCTGTATGCT
>JBAQER010000988.1:0-26085 GCA_049286845.1 Bradyrhizobium sp. | reverse complement strand
GAACGGGACCTTGCTCACCGTCTCCCAGGTTTTCAGGAAATTGTCGCGGCGGGTCTCCGCGGCAAAGGCGGTGGCGAGGATGCCGGTCCAGAGCCCGAACACGCCGAGCCCGCAGATCATCACGAGGGCCGCGACCACCCGTCCGAGCGGGGTGACCGGCACCACGTCGCCATATCCCACGGTGGTCAGGGTGACGACCGCCCACCACAAGGTCGCGGGCACGCTGCCGAAGGCGACCGGCTGGACGTCGCGTTCCAGGAAATGCACCGCGACCGAGGAAAGGAACAGCACCATCAGGAAAATGACCAGCACGCTCAACAACGGTCCGGATTCCAGCACCAGCACCCGGCGCAGTTGCCGCAAGCCGGGAATCCCGGGGACCAGCTTGAACATCCAGAACACGCCCAGGAGCCACCCCGATTGGGGATTCGCGCCAAGGAACAGGGCTAGCGGCACTGCCGCGGCGGAAACCGCGTCCACCAGCCCGCGGCCGGATACCGCATAGGCCAGTCCGCGGTCTGCCAAAAAGGCGTGGCGCAGCCGCACCACCCATTCGAAGATGAAGAAGGACAGGCACGCCCACAGCACCGCGTCGACCCAGTGATGCGCCGCCTGGTAGGCCGGATCGACCGTCAGCAGGAGCATCATGCCGACGCCGGTCGCGACCGCGACATAGGCCGCCCCGGTCATGTTGCGGCCGGCCGTTGCGGCGACGAATTCCGCCAGCACTTGGGAAACAAGCGGCTTGGACATCGGGAGGCGGCGCCTGTCGGTGCGAAAAGAGCCTGATATGGCCATGCGGGGCGTGGCCGGCCCACAAAGTGCCCGGGCGGGGGGAGGCCGTCAACGAGGCGCGGGAAACAGCGTTATCGCCCGCGCCGCGGTCTTTCGCGCGGTGCCGGCCCCGGCGCGGCCGGGTCACCGAATGGAAGCCTTGGCCGGAGAAACCGGCACCGGTCCGGATATCCGCCAAAGCGGGATTTTTTGCTGCGACGGGCCAAAATCCCGGACCAAACGTCGCCTTTTCTCCGTATATCAAAAGCTCCCTGCCGACATTACGATGACGGGCGCGCTCGAAGACGATCCTTGAAAACATTCACTCCTTAAAAAGCTGGTTGGCTTCCAATGGATACCTCACATATCGCAGAACACGCCGGCACGGTAGGCGCTGTGTTCGCGTCGGTTTTCGTCATCGCGACCACCACGATGCGGACCATGATCCCTCTGAGGGTACTCGGCATCTGCACCAATCTCGTCCTGATCGGGACCGCGATCCCGACCCGCAATTATCTGATCATCGTGGTGCAGGCGCTGGTGCTGGTGCTCAATTCGTATCGCCTGCACCAGATGCTGCAGCTGGTGCGCGACGTCAAGAAGTCGGTCAACAGCGACCTGTCGATGGAATGGCTGAAGCCGTTCATGACCGAGCGCAAATGCGCGGCCGGGGAGGTGCTGTTCTACAAGGACGAAAAGGCCGAGGACATGCTCTACATCGTCAGCGGCCGCTTCCATCTGGTCGAGTCCGGCATCGAATTTCCGGTCGGCGCCATCGTCGGCGAGCTCGGCATGCTGTCGCCGTCGAACATGCGAACGCAGACGCTGGAGTGCATCGAGGCTGGCACGATCCTGAGCGTCAGCTACACCAAGGTCGAGGAGCTCTACGTGCAGAATCCGGCCTTCGGCTTCTATTTTCTCCGCCTCGTCAGCGCCCGGCTGTTTCAGAACATCGACAAGCTGGAGCAGCGGCTGGCGCAGCAGACGGCAGCCTCCGCTGCCCCAAAGCCGGCTTGAAGGTCTGGAATGGCCAGCGTCCTTTCCTCGCTCCGCTATCTGCTCTCCGACTTCATCGGCGAGGATGACGACGAGCCGCCGTTCCTGCCGGACGGTTTGCCCGATGGCATAGCAGCCATCGTCAGCGACGGCATTCACCGGCTGATCGACTACCAGAGCGCCAGCTACGCGCAGCTTTATGTGGACCGGATACGGCGCTTCATCGGCAAGCCGGGCGTCGACGACGCGATGTTCGCTGAAATCGCGCGGCTGATGGCCATGCGCATGAGCTATGAGGATCCGATCCGGATCGCGCAGCTGAAGCTTGCCGAATTGGAGGCTGGCGCCGGCGGCCAACGCGCCCCCTCGTCCGACGACGTCAGGAAGTTCCGGCTCGATGAACTGGTCGAGGCTCTGCCCGCGGCGGTCGCCGAGCCTGTTCTCGATGTCCTTGAACGCCTGGGATGGTTGCGCAAGCGGATATCGATCCGCTTCAGCACGAAGAACCGCTGGAGCGTTCGCCGTCTCAAGATCGAGGCGTCGCTGCGGCGATGGCGCCGGTTCTCGGTGCGCTATGCCAGAGAACGGATGTGGGTCGAGCGCTGGCTGCATATGGTCGACCGCAGCCTGACCAAGCAGCCCAACGCCGCAGCCGAGATCGTTCAGACGGCGACCATGGTACAGGGTTACGGCGACGCCTACCGCCAGGGTCTCGCCGATTGGCATGCGATCATCGATGGCCTCGCCAAGCCAACCTTCGACGGCGTGCTGCCGCTGAGGGATCTGGCCGGCGCGGTGGCGGAAGCCCGCGCGGCATCGATACCCGATCCGCGGCAGGTCGCGCTCAAGCGCACCATCGCGGAGATCAGGGCGCAGGCGCTTTCGGCCAGCGCCAACGCGGCGGCGGGCTGATTTTCGTCTGCCGGAGGACGGGGGGCGATTCCAGCGTGGATAGGCCCAGGCCTCAATGTCCGCTGCCCGACAGTGTCGCGGGGAACCCGAAATTTGGCTCGATTTCGCGCTGAATCGAGCCGTCGCTATTGCAGAAATGTCGCAACGTTCTCGCATTGTGGATCGCTCCGCCGGGAATCGCGGGTTTTGGCTTGTTTTGACGGGCCGCTGGGGCTTTCCTTTCTTCATCAAATTCAATTGAGGGGGGATTCCCATGCAGTCCAAATTTATTGCGCTACTCGGTGGAGCTGCCCTGAGCCTCGGTCTTGTGAGTGCTTCCTCGGCCGCTGACATGGCCGTCAAAGCCCGCCCGATGGTGGCTCCGATCATGTTCAGCTGGACCGGCTGCTACATCGGTCTGCAGGGCGGCTTCAAGAGCGGCCGCAACCAGGTCAACTACGGCGCCAACACGATCGCTCAGGTGATTGGCTCGCCGGCGGGGCCCGACTACGATTTCACCGGTGGCTTGATCGGCGGCACCGTGGGCTGCAACTATCAGGTCGGCAACTGGGTGTTCGGTATCGAGGGTGACGGCAGCTGGGCCACCGGCGACGGCGATACGGTCGAAACCGCATTCCCGGCATTCCGCATCCGGTCCGAGGAAAGGTGGCTTGCCACCTACCGCGGGCGCGTCGGCTACACCTTCACCCCGAACTGGCTGGTTTACATCACGGGCGGTGGCGCTTCGACCGGCCTCCGGCTCTCGAACTTCATTCCCAACACAGCCACTTCGGTCTCCCAGGAAAATACTCTGAACGGCTGGACGATCGGTGGCGGCATGGAATACGCGATCAACAACCACTGGTCGGTCAAGGCCGAGGGGCTCTACATCGAATACTCTCGATCGAGCTACTTCACGCCCACCACGCCGGTTGCGCTCGCAGTCTTCGATCTGCGGCTGACCGAGGTTGTCGGCCGGGTCGGCGTCAACTACCGCTTCTGATCGCCGCTTTCTGATCTCTACAAGGAAAACCCCGGGCCTTGGCCCGGGGTTTTTCGTTTCAGCGGGGTTTGCCTGCAGGTCTCGAACGTTCGCGATCTGCTCGCCTGGTTCGCCGATTTGTTACGCGCTCTGCGCCGTCTTGACGATCACCACATTGTCGCCATGCCGCCTCAGGCTCTCGCGCCGCATGCCGAGTTCATCGCGCACGAATTGATAGCCGAGCTTGAACGTCTCCAGACCGTCGCTCGAGATGGTTCCGTCGCGCAGCCCGATCACCACGCCGCGGAGGATGGCTTCGAGCTCATCCTGCAGCGCGTCGAGGGCCTCCATCGACGTGGCATGTTCCATCCGCTCGCCGATATCGAGAATGGCGGTTGCCAGCTCACTGGCTTTCTCCGGCGCAATCCGGGTCACCTTGGTGTAGAGCGCGATGAACAGCGAGCCGATGATGCTGAGCGCTCCGGCGCCCAGATAGGCGAGGTCGCCGTAGCGGTCGATGAACGATTTGGTGTCGTCGTTGATGTAGTCCGCGGCGCCCTGATGCGCGACGACGAAGGCGTCCTTGTCGGTGCTCGCCGGCTCGATCCTGGAGGCGAAGCCAGTCTCCAATGCAAGCTCGGCCTTGTTCTCGTAGATCGTACGCGCAAGATTTCCCGTTGTCGCGGTCGACAGCCTGGACTGCGCCACCAGGAGCCACTGCAGCCCGACCGTTTCCAGATCCGCTTCGGGAACCGCGGGCGAGGAGGACAGGACGCCGGCCGCCAGCGTTTCCTCCGTCAAGCCGGAATTCCTCCTGACCAGCGCTTTCGTGTCGCTGATCGCGTTCAGGGTGAAGCCGCCACGCTTGGCATATTGCGCGAAGCTCTTGTCCCGCATCATTCTCGAGGCCGGCGCAATGGCGATCACCGCGCCGTAGCCGCCCGGCCCCAGCAACTTGTCGTAGCCCGCATTCGGCGGCGCCAGTTGCAGCCGCGAAGCGGCGTCGGGATCGTCGGAAACTTCGAGCAGGCGGCGGATGAAGGCCGCGCCGCTGTCGGCGTCAGCGACGACGGCAATCTTCTTTTTCTTGAGCTCGGTCAGCGATTTGATTTTCCTGTTGCCGGGGCTGAACAGCAACAACACGTCGTGCTCCAGGATCGCGATGGCACGGGCGCGAGGCGGTACCCTGGCGTCGGTGCGCAATACCGCAAGGTCTGCCTGCTTGCGGTCGAACTGCGCAAGCGCCTTGGCGTTGTCGGAATTGTGAACGATCTTGAGATGCAGCCGTGAGTCGGTGCTCTTGAGCATGGCGGCGAGCTTGGCGGCAAACCGGGCCTCGGGGCCGTTGGCATCGCCGACCGCGAAGGTCAGTGTTTCGGAATTCAGCCAGATCCGGCTGCCCCACACCGTTGCGACCGTCAGGATCACCGTCAGCGCGGCGAAAAGCAGCACTTGCCTGCGGTTGCTTTTGACAACCCGAGAACGCGAGCGTGGCTTTGCCGCCGGTGGCGTTGGGACTTCAGCGCTCATGGCACATATCCGGGCCGGGTCGCTTCACCGCCTTAAGCTGGCTCCGCGGTTTCCCGAGCGAGATCGTAAATATCTAGAAAAGAACAACAATTTTCCAGTTTAAGGATGATATCCCGCTCCAGGCGGATTGCAAACCGGCCAGCACGGTAACCTCACCGGCGGACCCGCCAATCGGGGCGCCGATCTATCGCCGTTGGGCCACACCTGGCGTTTTTCCAACTACCCACAGGTGCATTCTGGCGCGGGAGATGTCATAAATGAATAATACCGGTCGAATTATCCGGGTTTGAGAAGAAGTTGCGCTGAACGCCTCCTGTTTCTTCCCGTCAGTCCGAGCAAAGGGCGTCAGCTTTGTTGTTTCCTTCAATGTCGTCGTCGGTTCCGGTTGGTGCGCTCGTCGGATGGATGCTGCTGCTCACCGTCAAGCATATCATCGCCGATTTCGTACTGCAGACCTCCTGGATGGCGATCGGCAAGGACCAGAAGACCGGTTGGGCACTGCCCCTGCTGGCGCACTGTCTCGTACATCTGGCGGTTGCGATGACGCTGATCCTGATCATCGCGCCGAAGTTCTGGTTCGTCGCCATCATCGACTTTCTGATTCACATCACGATCGACCGCGCCAAGGGACTTTGCACGTCGACATTCGGCGTGACGTACGAGCATCCGTGGTTCTGGACGCTGATCGGCGTCGACCAGGCACTGCATCATCTCACCGGCTTCGGCCTGTCGATTTTCATGTCGGCGAACGGCTGATCTCCCGGAGCACGCCGGTTCGCGAAGAAAACGCGTCAGAAAAAGGTCATCGGCGCGGATCGGAAGTGGCGCCGCGGTTCTGATTCGTGGCGATCTGGCAAGCACGCCGGGCGACTACCGGGTGCCGTGGTTAACCTTTCGTTAGAGGATTGCACTGCATC
Source organism: Bradyrhizobium sp. (assembly GCA_049286845.1). Lineage (GTDB taxonomy): Bacteria > Pseudomonadota > Alphaproteobacteria > Rhizobiales > Xanthobacteraceae > Bradyrhizobium. The sequence goes on along the minus strand of JBAQER010000988.1, from coordinate 19,995 downwards.
TTCGCGGTCAGGGGGAACTGCAATGTTTTCAAGCCGCGACGCCTACGAAAACGATTTCTGCCCGGTCCGGGATGAATTGCTCGGCGAAATGTACCGCGCCAGCGAAAACGGCCTGCCCAGGCTGGTCGAGAGCGTCTCTTCCGACGTCCGGGCGATGCTGGCGCTGTTCTGCTATCGCAGGAGCCACCTCTACTCGCTGGCGCTGTCGATCGCCGCAAGCTGCAGCGAGCGCGACCTGATCCAGTTGGGCGGACGCGTTGGTTCCACCCTTTATGCACTGTCCCGTGAAACGAAGGCGACGCGCGCCACGGCGTCATCGTCGAGCCGCAAGCCGATCACGCTCTCGACCAAACCGCTGAGCACGTTTTCGCCGATCGAGGATCAGGTGGACGAAGAGGATTTCGCGGAAGCCGCGACCGTCTGAGCCGGGCCCGCCGCCGGCAGCCACGGCCTGAAACCGGGCGCATCCGAATTCTCCTGCTGCAAGCCGAAGCGATTGCCGGCGATCAGGCGACCGAGGCCATGCCGCCCCTGATCGAATCCGATCGTGACACCAGTTCAGTCCGATTGCGGCCGCGCAGCTTTGCCCGGTAGGGCGCGGCTCCGTATAAATACGGCCTCAGATCGGCGGAGCGCCGGGCCGCGGCAGCGCCGGCAGGCCGTGCCGCTTTCGCGCCATGTTGCATTCGACATCGCCGGGCATGCAGGTCCGGCAGACTTCGGGGCGCACCTGATAGATTCCGCACGCGGTCGCCACGCCGATCCTGCCTGACAGCGCGCAGCAGCGGTCGCCGTCGCAGCGCATTCCCGATAATTTGTCGTTGACGAATTTTTCCGGAATGAGATCGAGCGCGGCGTCGTCTTCGGTGGTGAAGCGCGGCCAGTTCGACGAATAGGCGCAGCATGCGCCGCAGGCCTGGCAGGGGTTTTCGCCATCCGCGGCTGGCTGAAGTGGTTCCATGGGCTTCGTCTAGCGCGGAATGGCGGGACCGGCCAGCCGGTCCGCGCCTGCGATCCGCATCAGGCATCGCTCGGAGGTTCCCAGACCAGGCTCTGTCGCCATTTCGCCCGCAGCGAGGCGCGCCGCTCCGGATATTTCTCGTCGAGATAGACCGCGTCGACGACGCGGTCGGTTCGAAAACTGCGAAAATCCTTGCGCAGTTCGCACCAGGCCGCCAATAGCCGCACCGCCTCGAGATAGCCGATGGCAATCGGCCAGATCGTGCGTTGGCTGTCACGGCCCTGTTCGTCGCGATAGCACAGCGCGATCTTCTTGCCTTCGTGGATATGGGCGCGCGTCCGCGCCATGTCGATGCGGTCGGGTTCCCTGCGCCAGCCCGGCCGCGCGCGGCTCGCCGGTTCGAGCACGAAGGGTCTGAGCCGCTCGGGGACGGTGTCGGCGATTTTTGCCATCAGGTCTTCGGCAGCTCTGGCGAGCACGGCATCGGCATGTCCTGCCACCCATGAGGCGCCAAGCACCGCCGCCTCGATCTCGTCGGGCGTCAGCATCAAGGGCGGCAGGTCGAATCCCTTCTCCAGGATATAGCCCATGCCGGCCTCGCCGCGGATCGGCACGCGCTGTCCGATCAGGGTGGCGATGTCGCGGTAGATGGTCCGTTTCGAGGTCTCCAGCTCGGCCGCGATGGCATCCGCCGTCAGCGGTTTGCGGGAGCGGCGAAGCACCTGAATGATCTGAAACAGCCGGTCGGCGCGTCTCATGGGCAATCTCTTTTCATGATGCAGCCTCGCCGATGCTGACAGCATGTTGGCAGCAGGCGGTGGCTATACCGGGACAAGACTTCAAACTGAAGGGGATTTGTCCATGATGATTCTTTGTGACAGCGGAAATTTCCGGCCGCTCTGGCGCGTTCAGAGCTGGGCGCTGGAGCGACTGATTTCGATCGATTGCGTTGCCGGCGACCTGCGTTGGGCGATGATAGCACTGGCATTGCGTTCCCTCCGCTCCGTCTGGGCCCTCGGGCGCGATCAGTTTGGCCACCTGGTTCGCAATGCCGCAAGCCGGGCAGCGCGGCATGCTGACAGCATGGTGGCAGCAGGACGTGGCTAGGCTGAAACTTCATTTCACGAGATCGGGAACCCTCACATGATTACGCTCTATGGCTTTGGCGCCGGTTTCGGCCTGCCGGAAATCAGCCCCTTTGTGACCAAGACTGAGGTCCAGCTCAGGATGGCGGGCCTCGCCTATCGGAAGGAAAAGGCGATGCCGCCGGCCTCTCCCAAGGGGCAGCTCCCCTATATCGAGGACGAGGCCGAGAGGATTGCCGATTCCACCTTCATTCGCGCGCATATCGAAGGCAAATACGGCTTCGATTTCGACGCCCCGCTCAGTCTGCAGGCGCGCGCGCAGGCCTGGGCGTTCGAGCGCATGATCGAGCATCACGTCTATTGGGCGCTGGTCGGCGCACGCTGGGTCGATTCGGAGAATTTCGCCAAGGGGCCGGCGCACTTTTTCGACGCGGTGCCGGAGCATCTGCGCGAAAAGCTGCGCGAGGACGCGCAATTCCGCGTCGCCGAGAACTACTTGCTGAGTGGCCTCGGCCGCCACGCGCCGGACGAAGACATCGATTTGGCGGTCCGCTCGCTGTTTGCGCTGTCGGTCCAGCTCGGCGACAAGCCGTATCTGATGGGGGAAACGCCCTGCGGCACCGATGCCACCGCCTTCGGCGCGCTGGCCGGGATCCTGACGCCGTACTTCACCTCGCCATTGCGCGAGCGCGCCGAGCAGTTCGGAAATCTCACCGCCTATGTCGACCGCATGATGCTGCAATACTATCCGGACTTCGCCTGGGCGCCGCTGCAACAGGCGGCTTGAGGTTTAATCTGCCGGAGCGGGCTGGCCCTTCAATGCCGCCAGCTCCGCCTCAAGTTCTGCAATCCGCGCATCGCGAGTGCCCAGCGCCGCCGTCACGTCGGCGGCGTCGAATTTCTGCGGAATGTGCTGCGGGCAATTGGTGTCCCATGCAGCAATCCTGAACAGGATCACCTGCTCGGGGCGCGCCTTGTAGCCTTGCGGCATCAATGAAGTCAGCAGCGCCGGATCGTCGTCGACCACGCGCGCCTCGCCCCAGATCTTGACCCGGCGGCGATGCACATAATCCATCAGGAAGATGTTGGCCTTCGGATTTTCCGAGAGGTTACCCAGCGTGATGTATTGCCGGTTGCCGCTGTAGTCGGCGAACGCCAGCGTGTGCTTGTCCAGAATCTTGATGAAGCCCTTCGGCCCGCCGCGATGCTGGATGTAGGGCTGTCCGTCGGCGCTGGCGGTCGCGAAATACAGGCTGTTCGCCTCGGCCACAAAAGCGGCGAGGTTGTCATCGATTTCGGTGTGCCAGCCGCCGCGCTGCTCGACCTGGGCATAGGCCGCGCGCGAGCCCTTGCGGGCCTGAATCGCCTTTACCGCGGGCGTGAACGCCACGTCGCTCGAATAAGTGTGGGTCTCTGACATTGGAGTCTCCGGGAGTCCGGGCGGCGAAGCGCCGTCTTCGCCTCTTAAGATGAGCGTTTCCGCAATTTGAACAATAATCGAGATTGACACTTCATAATTGCAATATATGAAATAATGTCCATGGACCGCATCGACGCCATGCAGGCCTTTGTCACCGTGGCCGACCTCCGGGGCTTTGCGCCGGCGGCCCGCAAACTCGGGCTGTCGCCGTCCGGCGTGACACGGCTGATCGCGGCGTTGGAGGATCGCCTCGGCGCGCGGCTGTTGCAGCGGACCACGCGCTCGGTGACGCTGACGGACGTCGGCGCGCGCTATCTGGAGCGCGCCCGCCGCATTCTCGGCGATGTCGAGGAAGCCGAAAGCGCGGTCGAGGGCGAGCTGACGCGGCCGGGCGGACGGCTTGTGGTCTCTGCCCCCGTCGGCTTCGGGCGCCTGCACGTCAGTCCGGTGATGTCGGCGTATCTGATGCGCTATCCCGAGGTGTCAGGCGAATTGCGGCTGTCGGATCGGATCGTCAACCTGGTGGAGGACGGCGTCGACCTCGCCGTCAGGATTGGTCACCTGGCCGATTCCAGTCTGGTCGCGCGTCATGTCGGCGAGATGCGGCGGATCGTGGTCGCTTCGTCAGGTTACCTGAGGGCGCGCGGCGAGCCGATGACGCCGGCGGCGATCGCATCGCACGACACCGTTCAGTTCGGCGGCAGCGGCGCGTCGCCGGACTGGCGCTTCGTCGAACAGGGTGAGGAGATCCGCATCGCCTGCACGCCGCGGTTCACCACCAACAGCGCCGATGCCGCGATCCAGTATGCCGAGCAGGGCGGCGGCCTGACCCGGGTGCTGGCCTATCAGGCGGCGGAGTCGCTCAGGGCCGGCCGGCTCGAGATCGTGCTGGCTAAATTCGAGCAGCCGCCGCTGCCGATCCACATCGTCTATCCGACGTCGCGGCTGTTGTCGGCCAAGGTCCGCAGCTTCGTCGATATCGTGACCGAGCTCAGCGACTGGCATTTCGGCTAGTTCCGTCATTCCGGGACAGGCGACAGCGTGGACCCGGAATCTAGAGGTTCCGGGTTCGCGCTATGCGCGCCCGGAACGACAACATCCTTCTTCGGCACCACGCGGAATGTTGCGTTGGCGCGCGCGATCACGGCGCCGTCGGCCTTGATGAGACTCTGCGCGAAGCAGATCGTGCTGCCGGTCTTGATCACATCGCTCTCCACCGCGAGCCATTGTCCGACCTGAGCGGAGCCTGTGAAATCGACCGCGATCCCGATCGTCACCAGCGAGGACCGGTCGCCCATGACATGCGCGCAGCTATAGCCCATGGCGTTGTCGGCGAGTGCGGCGATCAGTCCGCCGTGAATCAGCCCGCGGGCATTGGTATGCGGCTTGGCGAGGCGCAATCCGATGATGACGGCCTTGTCTGTCCGCTTCGAATACAAGGGTTCCCAGGGATCGGTCAGCGGGCTCTGCCGGAAGTGGCGCTCGAAGCCTTCGGGGATATCGGGATTGCGGGTCGTCATGCGCGGCGCTCGAAGGTTGGTGATCACATCGCGCCAGTAAACGCGATTGCGGCGGCACGCGCACCGCCTACAAAGTTTTAAACGGGATTTCGGTGGTTGTTTGAAACGGAACGCGCTGCTTCGTCGCGGAGCCTGTCATCGGGCGCGCATTCGCGCGACCCGTTGGCTCCTCGCAATGACACCGGCTAGTACGGCAGCCCGACGTAATTCTCCGCCAGCGACGTCGCCGCCGCTTTCGATCCCGCCAGGTAATCCAGTTCGGCCAGTTGAATCCGTGCGCCGAATTCGCCCTGATCGGGAAATTTGTGCAGCATCGAGGTCATCCACCACGAAAACCGCACCGCCTTCCAGACCCGCGCCAACGCCTTTGCCGAATAGCCGTCGATCCCGGCGGAAGATTTCTCGTCATAGAACTCGCGCAAGGCGCCCGAGAGGTAATGCACGTCGCTGGCCGCGAGGTTGAGCCCCTTGGCGCCGGTCGGCGGCACGATATGGGCGGCGTCGCCGGCGAGGAACATCCGTCCGAACCGCATCGGTTCGGCGACGAAGCTGCGTAAGGGGGCGATGCTCTTTTCGATCGAGGGGCCGGTGATCAGGTGGTCGACCGCCTTCGGGTCCAGCCGCCGCTTCAATTCCTCCCAGAACCTTTCGTCCGGCCACTGGTCGATGTGATCGTCGAGCGAACATTGCAGGTAGTAGCGGCTGCGGCGCATCGAGCGCATGGTGCAGAGCGAAAAGCCTCTTTCGTGGTTGGTATAGATCAGCTCATGGCTGACCGGCGGCGTCTCCGACAGGATGCCGAGCCAGCCGAAAGGATAGACCCGCTCGAAGGTCTTGATCGCCGAAGGCTGGACGCTGGCGCGGCTGATGCCGTGAAATCCGTCGCAGCCGGCGATGAAATCGCAGGCGATCTCGCAGGCAACGCCGTCCTTGACGTAGGAGACCCGCGGATGGTCGGTATCGAAATCAAGCGGGCTCACGTCGGCGGCTTCATAGACCGTGGTCAGGCCGGCCGCCTTGCGCGCATTCATCAGATCGAGCGTCACCTCGGTCTGGCCGTAGATCATCACGGTCTTGCCGGTAGCCGCCTTCATGTCGATGCGATGGCGGTGGCCGCCAAAGGCGAGCTCGATGCCGTCATGGACCAGGCCCTCGCGGTGCGCCCGCGCGCCGCAGCCCACCTCGTCGAGCAGCGCCACGGTGCCTTCCTCGAGCAGACCGGCGCGGATCCGGCCCAGCACATAGTCCGGGCTCTGGCGCTCCAGGATGACGTTGTCGATGCCGTGACGGTTGAGCAGTTGCCCGAGCAGCAATCCCGCCGGCCCCGCGCCTATGATGGCTACCTTTGTCCGCAATACTTGCTCCCCTGACTATTATAGGCTTCAACCAAGGCCAGAGACGCCGCGCGCGTCTTGCAATGATAATTATATCATATAACAATATCCGCAAAGGGCCGTTGAAGCCCGATGCCACAAGGGGAGACGATGCCGATGAGGAAGACGTTCTTGGCGTTGCTGTTGGCCGCCAGTGTGACGCCTGCGTTCGCGCAGGAAAAGACCTTCGAACTGAAGCTTTCGCATTGGGTGCCGGCGTCGCACCCGCTGCAGAAGGCGCTGGAAGACTGGGGCGCGGCGGTCGAAAAGGAATCCGGCGGCACCATCAAGTCCAAGGTGTTTCCCGCGCAGCAGCTCGGCAAGGCCTTCGACCATTACGACATGGCGCGCGACGGCATTGCCGACGTCACCTACGTCAACCCGGGCTATCAGCCCGGCCGTTTTCCGATCATCGGCGCCGGCGAACTGCCGTTCCTGATGTCGGATGCCAAGGGCGGCACGATGGCGCTCGACGCCTGGTACCGGAAATATGCCGAGAAGGAAATGAAGGACGTCAAGTTCTGTCTCGCCTTCATCCATTCACCGTCGTCGTTCCACTCGCGTGCGAAGAAGATCGTGGTGCCGGATGACGTCAAGGGCATGAAGATCCGCCCGGCCCACGCCACCATGGCGAATTTCGTGACCCAGCTCGGCGGCACCAACGTGCAGTCCTCGGCGCCGGAAGTCCGCGACATCATCGAACGCGGCGTGGCCGACGCCGTCACCTTCCCGTGGGGATCGCTGCTGCTGTTCGGCATCGACAAGGTGACGAAATACGACATGGACGCGCCGCTCTACGTCACGACCTTCGCCTTCGTGATGAACAAGGACAAGTACAACCAGATGTCCGACAAGCAGAAGAAGGCGATCGACAACAACTGCAACACCGAGGCCGCCGGCCGCGTCGGCGAGCCCTGGGGCAAGTTCGAGGACGCCGGTATTGAAAAGATCAAGGCGCAGCCCAGTCACGAAGTCTACAAGCTGACGCCGGACCAGATGGCGCTGTGGAAGAAGGCATCCGAGCCGCTGGTCAAGACCTGGGCCGAGAATGTCAAGAAGACCGGTACCGATCCGGACGCGGCAATGACCGAGCTTCGCGCCTCGCTGACCAAATACAAGGCATTGGCGCAGTAAGAATGTCCGGCTGCACTCCCTCTCCCGCTCTTGCGGGGGAGGGCTGGGGTGGGGGTGCCGCCGCGAATCGCACCGTTCGAGTGGAGAGACTTTCCCCCACCCGGCGCTTCGCGCCGACCTCCCCCGCAAGCGGGAGAGGTGCAATGAGCTTCCGGCCAGATCTATTCAACCGAACGGCATCACTGCATAGGACTCCCCGCTCATGAAGCGCGCTTCGATGGATCGTTTCATCGACACGATCGAATGGATCGCGGCCGGATTTGTCGGCATCGTCGCCGCCAATATTTTCATCGCGGTGTTGCTGCGCAATATCTTCAGCTATTCGATCCCGGACTCCTTCGACATCGGGCGCATGCTGCTCGGCATACTGATCTTCTGGGGTATCGCTGAGACCAGCTATCGCGGCGGCCACATCACCGTCGATCTGGTCTGGGCCAATGTCAGCCCGAGATATCAGCGCTGGATCGACGTGTTTGCGACGCTGGTGCTGCTGTTCGTGGTCACGGTGCAGACCTGGACGCTGTTCGACAAGGTCCGCGGCACCTATAACGACAACGTCGTTACCTTCGACATGCACATGCCGACCTGGCCGTTCTTCGCGGTGGCGTGGGCCGGCGACGTCTCGGCGGTGCTGTTGATTGCGATCCGCACCTACCGCCTGATTTTCCATCCGGATCAGATGCACGATCCCAAGATCAAGACCGTGGAGTAGACGGCATGAGTACCGATGCCGTCGCCGTCCTCGGATTCGTCGCGCTGTTCGCGCTGATGCTGCTGCGCGTGCCGGTAGGCATGGCGATGGGCCTCGTCGGCGTCACCGGCTTCGGTTACCTCGTCGGGTTCACGCCGGCGCTGAAGCTGGTCGGCCAGACCTCGATGCGCACGGTGACCGACTATACCTTCGGCGTGATCCCGATGTTCCTGCTGATGGGGACCTTCGTCAGCAATTCCGGCATGAGCCGCGAACTGTTCCGCGCCGCCAACGGCTTTGTCGGGCATTTGCGCGGCGGGCTCGGTATCGCCACGGTCGCGGCCTGCGGCGGCTTCGCCGCGATCTGCGGCTCGTCGGTGGCGACCGCCGCGACGTTTTCGGCCGTGGCCTATCCGGAAATGCGCCGTTTCGGCTATCCGCAATCCTTCGCCACCGGCGTGATCGCGGCCGGCGGCACGCTGGGCGCCATGCTGCCGCCTTCGACGGTGCTCGCGGTCTACGGCATCATCACCGAGCAGGACATCGGCAAGCTGTTCATTGCCGGCATCATTCCAGGCCTGCTCGCCATGACGATGTACATGGTGACCATCGCGCTGATCGGCTATTTCCGGCCGGGCTTCCTGCCGACCGGTCCGCAGACCACCTGGCGCGAGCGCTTTGCCGGATTGAAGAATATCTGGGCGCCGGTGCTGCTGTTCGTGTTCGTCATCGGCGGGCTGTACGGGCTGCCGTTCCTGCCGCGCTTTACGCCGACCGAGGCCGGCGGCGTTGGCGCCACCGGCGCGTTCCTGATCGGTGTGCTCACCGGGCGGCTGGACAAGGAGAAGATCCTCAATTCGCTGTTGCAGGCGACCCGCACGGCCGCCGCGGTCTTCACGGTGCTGATCGGCGCCTTGATCTTCGGCTATTTCCTGACGGTGACGCAGACCCCGCAAAAGGTCACCGAGCTTCTCACCGGCCTCGGCCTCGGCCGCTACGGCATCCTCGCCTTGATCATGGTGATGTACCTGGTGCTCGGCTGCCTGATGGACGCGATGGCCATGATCATCCTGACGGTGCCGATCATCTTTCCGGTGATCATGCATCTCGGCTTCGATCCGATCTGGTTCGGCGTCATCATCGTGATGACGGTGGAACTCGGCCTGATCCATCCGCCGGTCGGCATGAACGTGTTCGTGATCAAGAGCGTGGTCAAGGACGTGTCGTTCTCCACCATCTTCAGGGGCGTGATCCCGTTCGTGGCGACCGACCTGATCCGGCTGGTGATCCTGATTCTGTTTCCGTTGCTGGCGACCTGGCTGCCGCAGCGCATGATGGGATAATTCCATGGCGCCGCAGCTTGCTACCAGATACGCCTTCACCATCACCGTCCGGATCGGCGAGGTGACCTCCGCCGGCGATATCGGTACCGGCGAGCGCCGGATCATCCCGATTCTGGGCGGCGAGGTGCGCGGCGAGAAGGTCAACGGCAAGGTCTGCGCGTTCGGCGCGGACTTTCAGATCATCCGGCCGAACGAACTGATCGAACTGGAGGCGAAATACGCCTTCGAGACCGACGACGGCGCGGTGGTCTATGTCGAGAACAGGGGCATCCGCTTCGGCCCCGTAGATCTGCTGCAGAAGCTGAAACGCGGCGAGCCGGTCGATCCCAAGCTGATCTATTTCCGCACCGTGCCGAGGTTCGAAACAGGAAGCGAGAAATACCGCTGGCTGATGGAAAACCTGTTCATCGGCTCCGCCGCCCGCCACGCCGACCGCGTCGTGATCGACGTGCATCAGGTGCTGTGAGCGGGACGCGCCCTTACTTCCCAGGGGGAGGGTGAAAACGGAGCCGAAAACGCCCCCAAAAACCTGGCTTGTTGACTCCCCCCAAAATCGTTATAAAACATAACTATTCTGGACAGGACGTAAAAACGCCCATGGGAAACGCCGCATCTGCCGCGACCGCCGAGCGGGCCGCGCTGCTCAAGATCGAGAAGCTGGGGGCGGTGCTGACCGTGGGTCTCAACCGGCCCGCCAAGCGCAATGCGCTGAATGACGGCATAATCCTCGCGATCCAGGACTGTTTCTCCAATCTCCCCGAAGGCATCGGCGCCGTGGTGATCCACGGCATCGGCGACCATTTCTCCTCCGGCCTCGACCTGTCGGAGCTGACCGAGCACGACGCCACCGAGGGCCTGCGGCATTCGCAGATGTGGCACCGGGTGTTCGACCGGGTTCAGTACTGCCGTGTGCCTGTCATCGCTGCCCTGAAGGGCGCGGTGATCGGCGGCGGGCTGGAACTCGCCTGCGCCGCGCATATCCGCGTCGCCGAGCCCTCAGCCTATTTCGCGTTGCCCGAGGGCCAGCGCGGCATTTTCGTCGGCGGCGGCGGGTCGGTGCGGCTGCCGCGGCTGATCGGCGTGGCGCGGATGACGGACATGATGCTCACGGGCCGCGTCTATTCCGCGACCGAGGGCTCGGCCTATGGCTTTTCGCAGTACCTCACCGAGGCCGGCGGTGCCCTGCCGAAGGCGATGGAATTGGCCGAGCGCGTCGCCGCCAATGCGCCGCTGACGAATTTCGCGGTGCTGCAGGCGTTGCCGATGATTGCGGAAGCCAATCCGCAGACCGGCCTCTTGATGGAATCGCTGATGGCGACCGTGGCGCAGAGCGACAAAGAGGCAAAGCGCCGGATTCGCGACTTCCTCGACCGCAAGACCGCAAAGGTGAAACCCGTCTGACATGAGCGCCAAGCCCAACATGTCCGTCCCGGCAGGAACCAGTGACGCACCACTGCGGCCGATTTCGTTCGGCGATCCCGTTGTGTCGGTCGAGCGCCGTGACGACGGCACCATCTATCTCAGGCCGAAGAAGTCGCTCGGCGATTACCCGGTCCGGCTGACCGACCGCCTGCACCATTGGGCAAGCGCCGAGCCCGACCGCGTGTTCATGGCGGAGCGCGACAAGGGCGGCGGCTGGCGGCAGGTCACCTACGCGCAATGGCTGGCGGCCGCGCGGCATATAGCTTCGGCGCTGCTCGCGCGCGGGCTTTCCGCCGAAAGGCCGATCGTCATTCTCTCCGGCAATTCGGTCGATCACGCGTTGCTCGCGTTCGGCGCGCTCTATGCCGGCATTCCCTTTTGCCCGGTATCGCCGGCCTATTCGCTGGTATCCAAGGATTACGGCAAGCTCGCTTACCTCATGAAGCTCCTGACACCCGGCCTGGTGTTCGCCGACGACGCCGGCAAATTCGCCGATGCGCTCGCCGCCAACGTTCCCGGGGATGCCGAGATCGTGGCGTGCCGCGGCGCGGTGCCCGGCCGCAAGGTGACCATGCTTGCCGAGCTGCTGGCGACGCCGGAACATCCGCGCCTCGATGCGGCGCATGCCGCGATCGGCCCGGATACGATCGCAAAGTTCCTGCTCACCTCAGGCTCGACCGGCAACCCGAAGGCGGTGATCAACACCCAGCGGATGATCTGCGCCAATCAGGTGATGCTGCGCGAGACGCTGGCGTTCCTGAAGGACGAGCCGCCCGTGATCGTCGACTGGCTGCCCTGGAACCACACCTTTGGCGGCAATCACAATATCGGGCTGACAATGTTCAACGGCGGCTCGATGTATCTCGACGAGGGAAAGCCGATGCCCGGCGGCATCGAGGAGACCGTGCGCAATCTTCGCGAGATCTCGCCGACGGTCTATTTCAACGTGCCGAAAGGCTATGAATCGCTATTGCCCTATTTGCGCGACGACAAGGCGCTGCGCGCGAAATTCTTCCACCGGCTGCACGCGATGTTCTTCGCCGGGGCGGCGCTGTCGCCCTTCATCTGGAACAGCCTCGACGAACTCGCCGTAGCCGAGACCGGCTATCGCGTGCCGATGCTGACCGGCCTCGGCGCCACCGAGACCGCGCCGTTCTTCATGTCGGTCAAACCCGCCACCAGCCGCTCCGGCCATGTCGGGCTTCCCGTTTCCGGCAATGATGCCAAGCTGATCCCGAATAACGGCAAGCTGGAAGTCCGCGCCAAGGGCCCGAACGTCACCCCGGGGTACTGGCGCCAGCCGGAACTGACCGCCGCCGCGTTCGACGAGGAAGGCTTTTACAAGTTCGGCGACGCGCTCAAGCCGGTCGACCCGAACGATTTCGACAAGGGTTTCGATTTCGACGGCCGCATCGCCGAGGATTTCAAGCTCGCCAGCGGCACCTGGGTCAGCGTCGGCCCGCTGCGCGCGCGCTTCGTCGCGGCCTGCGCGCCGCTGGTGCGCGACGTCGTGATCGCCGGCATCAACCAGGACGAAATATCGGCGCTGGTGATTCTCGACATCGACGGCTGCCGCCTGATCAATCCGACGCTGCCGCCGGACGATCTCGCCGTGATCGCGTCCGATCCCTTGATCCGCGGAGCGTTCCACGAGCGGTTTGCAGAGTTTCTCGCGAGCGCGACGGGATCGTCAACCCGGATCACGCGCGCGGTCTTGCTCGATACGCCGCTGTCGATCGACCGCGGCGAGGTCACCGACAAGGGATCGATCAACCAGCGCGCGGTGCTGGATCACCGCAGTGGCCTGATCGACCTGCTTTATTCGCCAACGCCGCCGGCCCACGTGATAACGCTGTAGCCGAATTCGAAAGACCAGTTTCGCCAGGGAGAGAACCATGCAGTTGAAGGATCAGGCCGCCATCGTCACCGGGGGCGCATCGGGATTGGGCGCCGCCACCGCGCGCAAGCTCGCAGCGCAAGGCGCCAAGGTTGCGGTATGCGACCTCAACGTCAAGCTCGCCGAAAGCGTCGCCGCCGAAATCGGCGGTGTCGCCGTGGCCTGCGACGTCGCCGACGTGGCTTCGGCGGAAGCCGCGATCGCCGCCGCGTCCAAGGCTCATGGCCCGGCGCGGGTGCTGGTCAACTGTGCCGGCATCGGCGTCGCCAAGCGGGTGGTCGGCCGCGACGGCCCGATGCCGCTCGCCGATTTCGACAAGGTGATCAAGGTCAATTTGATCGGCTCCTTCAACATGCTGCGGCTGGCGGCCGCCGAAATGGCCAAGCTGGAGCCGCTTTCGACCGGGGAGCGCGGCGTCGTGATCTCCACCGCGTCGGTCGCGGCCTATGACGGCCAGATCGGGCAGTCGGCCTATTCGGCCTCGAAGGGCGGTATCGTCGCGATGACGCTGCCGATCGCGCGCGAACTGGCACAGTTCGGCATTCGCGTGCTGACCATTGCGCCCGGCCTGTTCCTGACGCCGCTGCTCGGCGGCCTGCCGCAGGAGGCCCAGGATTCGCTCGCCGCCGCGATCCCGTTCCCGCACCGGCTCGGCCAGCCCGAGGAGTTCGCCTCATTGGCGCTGCACATGATCGACAACCCCTACCTCAATGGCGAGGTGGTGCGGCTCGACGCCGCACTGCGCATGGCGCCGCGCTAAAGGACAAACGGATGTTCGTCCACCGGCGCGACGTGCAGATCCAGTGGGGCGACTGCGACCCCGCCAACATCGTCTATTACCCGCGCTATTTCGCGATGTTCGACGATTCGACCTCGATCATGTTCGAAGCCGCCGGTTTCTCGAAGCAGGACATCATCCACAAATTTGGCCTGGTCGGCATTCCCATGGTGGACACGCGGGCCAAATTCTACATCGCCTCGACCCACGGCGACTGGATCGCGATCGAGAGCCGGGTGGAGAGCTTCAAGCGGTCGAGCTTCGAGGTGACCCACAAGGTGTACAAGGGCGAGGCGCTGGCGATCGAGGCGTTCGAGACCAGGGTGCTGGTCGGCCGGCACCCGGACGATCCCGGCAAGCTGAAATCGGCCCCGATGCCGGAAGAGATTGTTGCGAGGTTCACGCGGGGCTGACTTGAAAAGGCTGACTTGGGCAGCTGCATGACCTAAAGAAGGGGCTGAATGAACGGCCTGATTTTGATCTAGGTTGGATAACAACACTCAAAGGGAGGAATGAATGAACAAGTTTTACCTGTCGGCCGCGGCCATCGCGGTGTCCCTGGCACTGCCGGCGTTACCGGCAAGCGCCCAGAGCAATGAAATCGTGATCGGCATCACCGTCACGACCACGGGACCCGCGGCGGCGCTGGGCATTCCCGAGCGCAACTCGCTCGAATTCGTGCCGAAGGAAATCGGCGGCGTCCCGCTCAAGGTGATCGTGCTCGATGACGGTGGCGATCCGACCGCCGCCACCACCAATGCGCGGCGTTTCGTCACGGAATCCAAGGCCGACATCATCATGGGCTCGTCGACCACGCCGCCGACGGTTGCGGTCTCGACCGTCGCCAATGAAGCCGGCATTCCGCATTTCGGCCTGGCGCCGTTCCCGATCACACCGGAGCGCGCCAAGTGGTCCGTATCGATGCCGCAGCCGATCCCGATCATGGGCAAGGTGCTGTACGAGCACATGAAGGCGCACAACATCAAAACGGTGGGTTACATCGGCTATTCCGATTCCTACGGCGATCTTTGGTTCAATGACTTCAAGGCTCAGGGCGTTCCCATGGGCATGACGGTGGTCGACGAGGAGCGTTTTGCCCGGCCGGATACTTCGGTCGCCGGTCAGGTGCTGAAGCTGGTCGCCGCCAATCCCGACGCGATCCTGATCGGCGCCTCCGGCACCGCCGCGGCGCTGCCGCAGACGTCGCTCCGCGAGCGCGGCTACAAGGGCCTGATCTACCAGACCCATGGTGCCGCCAGCATGGATTTCATCCGTATCGCCGGAAAGGCGGCAGAGGGTGTGATCATGGCGTCGGGTCCGGTGATGTCGCCGGAAACGCAGCCCGACAGCGCATTGACCAAGAAGCCCGGCCTCGCGCTCAACACCGCCTATGAGGCCAAGTTCGGTCCCAACAGCCGCAGCCAGTTCGCCGGACACTCCTACGACGCCTTCGAGATTCTCAAGCGCGTCATTCCGGTTGCGCTCAAGGCAGGCAAGCCGGGCACGCCGGAATTCCGCGAAGGCATCCGCAAGGCCTGGCTGAGCGAGAAGGACATGGCGGCGAGCCAGGGCGTCTACAACTTCACCGAAAAGGACCGCTACGGCCTCGACGACCGCTCGCGCATCATCCTGACGGTGAAGGACGGGAAGTACGTTCCGGCGAAGTGAGCTGGAGTTCGTAGTCGGTAGGGTGGGCAAAGCGTAAGCGTGCCCACCAACCACTTGAACGCCATCCACCATGGTGGGCACGGCGCAAGAGCGCCTTTGCCCACCCTACTTTTTCTTTTCTAAATCGCGCTCTCGCCCTCGTGGGTGAAGCCGAGATAGCTCGCCGCTACCCGCTGGTTGGCGGCGATATCCGCCGCCGGTCCGTTCAGGATGAATTCGCCGAGCTCCATCACATAGGCGCGGTCGGCGATCTTCAGTGCGGCCTGGGCGTTCTGTTCGACCAGCAGCACCGAAACGCCGTTGGCGCGCAATTCGCCGATGATGTGGAAGATATCGGCGACGATGATCGGCGCCAGCCCCAGGCTCGGCTCGTCCAGCATCAACAGCTTTGGCGCGCCCATCAGGGCGCGGCCCATCGCCAGCATCTGCTGCTCGCCGCCCGACAGCGTCCCGGCGAGCTGCTTGCGCCGCTCCTTCAGCCGCGGGAACAGCGTATAGACCCGCTCGAACGATTGCGCCGCGATCGCTTTCGCGATCCGGAAGGCGCCGAGCTGCAGATTGTCCTCGACACTCATGGTGGCGAACAGCTCGCGGTGCTCGGGCACGAGGCTGAGGCCAGCGGCGACGCGGTCCTCGATCTCGAACCGCAACATGTCCTCGCCGGCAAAGGCGACGCGGCCCTGCAGCGGCAGGATCCCCATGACGGCGTTCAGCAGCGTGGTCTTGCCGGCGCCGTTGGCGCCGATGATGGTGACGATCTCGTTGTCATTGACCTCGAGCGAGACCGAACGCACCGCCTCGACCTTGCCGTAAGCGACATGCGCGTCGGTGACCTGCAGCAACGCGCTCATGAAACCGCTCCGAGATAGGCCTCGATCACGTCCGGATTGGTCTTGATCGCATCGGGGGTGCCCTCGGCGATCTTGGTACCGAAGTCGAGCACCACGACGCGGTCGGCCAGATTCATCACGAATCCCATGTCATGCTCCACCAGCAGCACCGACATGCCACCGTCGCGCAATTGCCGCAGCAGGCCGGCAAGCCGCTGCTTCTCCATATGCCGCAATCCGGCGGCGGGCTCGTCGAGCAGCAGCAGCATCGGGTCGACACAGAGCGCCCGCGCGATTTCGACGATGCGCTGCTGGCCGAGCGACAGGCTGCCCGCCAGCTGATCGATCTGGTCACTGAGCCCGACGCGCTCGATCTGGCGCGCCGCCTCCGCCAGCAATCTCGCCTCATCTGCCCGGTCAAGCCGGAACATGCTGGAGAGCGCGCCGGAATGCCCGCGCAGATGGGCGCCGATCGCGACGTTTTCCAGCACCGTCATGTCGGGCACCAGTTTGACGTGCTGGAAGGTCCTGGCGATGCCGAGTTTCACCACTTCCTGCGGCGGCGCGTTGTTGATGCTGCGGCCGTGCACGGAGATCGAGCCGCCGGTAGAGGTGAGCACGCCGGTGATCAGGTTGAAGGTGGTGCTCTTGCCGGCGCCGTTGGGGCCGATCAGCGCCACGATCTCGCGAACCTGGACGTCGAAGGAGACGTCATTGACCGCGATCACGCCGCCGAACTGCTTGCGGGCATGGTCGATCTGCAGCAATACGCCGGGCGCGGTCGCCGGCCGGCTGCGCGCCGGCAGGACCAGCGAGGTATCGGGCCGCTTGCGGCCGGGCGTGAACGGCAGCCGCGCCATCAGCCAGGGCCAGACGCCGGTCGGCGCCAGTTGCAGCAGCAGTACCAGCAGGATGCCGAACACGATGGTCTCGAGCTGGCCTTCGCCGTGGAACAGATAAGGCAGGTAGCTCTGCAGGATCTCTTTCAGGATGACGACAATGCCGGCCCCCAGCACCGCGCCCCAGACATAGCCGGCGCCGCCGACCACCGCGATGAAGAGATATTCGATACCAGCCTGGGCGCCGAACGGGGTCGGATTGGCGGCGCGCTGGAAATGCGCATAGAGCCAGCCGGACAGCCCGGCCAGCACCGCCGCATAAATGAACACCAGCAGCTTGGCGCGCGGGGTCTGCACGCCGAAGGCTTCGGCGGCGATGTGGCCGCGGCGCAGCGCCCGGATCGCGCGGCCGGTGCGTGAGTCCAGCAGGTTCATGGTGAGCAGGGCGGAGATCAGCACCGCGACCCAGATCGCGAAGTAGATCGTCCCGGCATCGAGCATCTTGAACGAGCCGATCGACAGCGGCGGGATCCCGGTGATGCCGTCATTGCGGCCGAGGAATTCCAGCTTGCTGAAGAGGTAGAACAGGCCGATGCCCCAGGCGATGGTGCCGAGCGGCAGATAGTGGCCGGACAGCCGCACCGTGACGAGGCCGAGCAGGACGGCGGCGATGCCGCTCACCAGCAAGGAGAGCGGCAGCGTCAGCCACGGCGATACTCCATACGCGGTGGTGAGCACCGCCGTCGTGTAGGCGCCAAACCCGCAAAATGCCGCCTGGCCGAAGGAGGTGAGGCCGCCGACGCCGGTCAGCAGCACCAGCCCCATCGCCACCAGGGCGGCAAGACCGATGTTGTTGAGCAGCACGATCCAGAACGGCGGCATGCCCGGGATGAACGGAATCGCTGCCATCACCAGCGCGAAGACGAACATGGGAAGGAGGCGTTGCGTCATCGCGATCAATCCTTCTCTTCCTCGACCTCGGGTGCGGCGAGCGACCGCAGCACGAGGACCGGAAGGATCAGCGTGAAGACGATGACCTCCTTGAAATTGCTGGCATAGAACGAGGAGAACGCCTCGACGGTGCCGACCACCAGCGCCGCGACCGCGGTCAGGGGGTAGCTGACGAGGCCACCGATGATCGCAGCGATAAAGCCCTTCAGGCCGATCAGGAACCCGGTGTCGTAATACAGCGTCGTGATCGGCACGATCAGGATGCCCGAAATCGCCCCGATCACCGAGGCCAGCAGAAAGGCGATCTGTCCCGACAGCGTGGTCCGGATGCCGACCAGGCGCGCGCCGAGCCGGTTGACCGCAGTGGCGCGCAGCGCCTTGCCGTAAAGGGTGAGGCCGAAGAACAGCCACAGGCCGACGATGAAGGCGATGGTGATGGCGTAGACCGCCATGCTCTGGCCGGTGAAGCGCAGCGGGCCTATCGTGAAGGCCGTATCCAGGATCGCCGGGCCGCGCTGGCCTTCGGCGCCGAAAAATACCAGGCCGAGGCCCTGCAGCGCGAGGTGGCAACCGACGGAAACGATCAGCAGCACCAGCACCGAGGTGTGCGCGATCGGCTGAAACGCAATGCGGTAGAGAAACAGGCCGATCGCCGCGACGATCAGGAGCGACAGCGCGATATTGATCGCGATCGACTTCTGGCCGGCGAGCCAGGAGGTCAAAGCGAGGATCACGACCGGCAGCAGGATATTGACCGCGAAGGCGCGCGCCACCAGGCGCAGATGCAGCAACCTGCGGCCGGCGAACAGGTCGAGGCCAAACGCCACCACGCCCATCGCCACCGCCAGCCGCGCGGTGCCGGGCACATGGCCCGCCGATAGCGTGGCATAGGTCAGCGCGCCATAGGTGACGAACTCGCCCTGCGGAATCAGGATCACGCGGGTGATGGCGAACACCAGCACCAGCGCAAGTCCGAGCAGCGCATAGATCGCGCCGTTGGTAATGCCGTCCTGCACCAGGAACAGCATGATGGTTGTGTTCAAGGCCGGGCGCTCCCCCTCAAGCGTCGGACCGGTCGGGGCCTTGAGCGGCCGCTGACCGTCGAATAACAGCAGTTGAAAAGTCCTGCCGATATTCGATATAGTGCATAACAATTATCAAATATAACTTCAAGGCCCGGTAGGCCTCAGCCGGGTACCTTTCAGCCTAGCGGGATTGCGAGCCTCGAGCGATGACTGTTTCCAAGACCGCCGCTGCCGGTGCCGTCAAGCCGTCCCGCGCCGCCCGCAAGGAACCGGCGGCGGCCTCGGCGCCGGACACCTCGCTGCAGCTCGGCGAATTGTCGGAACTGCTGGGCTATTCGCTCAAGCGCGCGCAGTTGAGAGTTTTCGAGGATTTCCTGCGCTGCGTGGCGCCGCTGCAGCTGACGCCGGCGCAGTTCTCGGTGCTGTTGCTGCTCGACCGGAATCCCGGCCGCAACCAGACCGAGATCGCCAATACGCTCGGCATCCTGCGGCCGAATTTCGTGGCGATGCTCGACAACCTCGAGAGCCGCGACCTGTGCACGCGGGTCCGCTCGACCAACGACCGCCGCTCCCACATCCTGATGCTGACCGACAAGGGCCGGGCGGTGCTGGCGCGCGCCAAGAAGCTGGTCGCGACCAAGCACGAAGCGCGTCTCAACGAGGTGCTGGGCCCCGCCAACCGCGCCGCGCTGCTGGATATGCTGAGCAAGCTCGCGCGGGAGTTCTAGGCGGGTGCACGCGGCCATCCTTCGAGACGCCGCGCAAAGATGCGCGGCTCCTCAGGATGAGGGCGGTGGGTGCGGATGGAGTGACTCGCGGCTCGTGAGGTCCTCATCCTGAGGAGCGGCCTCTTGGCCGCGTCTCGAAGGATGAGCGACGGAGCGTCATGGTTTGAGACGCGCGCAGACGTGCTCCTCACCACCGGGGTTTGCTAGTCGTCCGTGAACAATGTCTAAGGCGTTGATCAAGAGTCGGTTTTGGGCGCTCTGCCGGATTTGAGATTGCAAGGTTTCGCGGTCTGAGGCTGCAGAACCTTGCGATTTCATTTTTGAGATTCC
>JBAQER010000987.1:0-10979 GCA_049286845.1 Bradyrhizobium sp. | reverse complement strand
GTGCATAAGGGCACTGCCTATCCCGGGGAGCACGAAGCCATCATCGACCGCAAACTTTGGGATCGGGTCCACGACATCATCCAAGAAAGCCCCCGCGTTAGGGGCGCGAACAGTCGAGCCCGGACTCCTGCTCTCTTAAAGGGGCTCATTTTCGACGCTACGGGCGTCGCGATGTCTCCAACCCACACCCGTCGCAAAGGTCGCCTGTATCGGTACTATATCAGCCAGCAGCTCATCAAAGCCGGACAGCCAGTGGGCGCCACCTCGCTGCGCGTGCCAGCCGGCGAAATCGAAGAGCTTGTGATTAGCCAATTCAGGCGGATGGTCTCCTCCCCCGAAGTGATCGCGGCAACCTGGAAACAGCTACGCGGCTCGCCATCGCACTTGACCGAGAACGAAATACGGGCGGCGCTGGTAAGCTTCGACGAGGTCTGGGCCGAATTGTTCCCGGCAGAGCAACAACGCATCACGAGCCTTCTAGTCCACCGGGTGGTCGTATTCCCGACCAAGGTCGACGTGCATCTTTTGATGGCGGGCTTTACCTCACTGGCGATGGAAATCAGGGGCTTGGCCACCGACGTGGACGAGGTCGCATGAGCAAATTCGCCAGACCCAGCAGCAAGAAGGTTGAGAAGGCCATCTTGGTCGTATCCATCCCCATCTCCTTTCTGCAGCGTGGAGGCCGGAAACAGATCGTCGTTCCAACTGGCACTGCAGGTTGGCGGCCGAGTGGTAACCGCTGCGAGAACAGTCTCATCAACGCGCTGGCAAAAGCCCATCTTTGGCGCCGACTGATCGAGAGCGGCAAGTACACTTCCGCCGCTGAACTCTCCCGAGCGGAGCGCATCAATGAATCCTACCTCTGCCGCATCCTCAGATTAACCCTCCTTGCTCCCGACATTGTAGAGGCGATCCTGGATGGGCGGCAGCCGAAGACGTTAGAACTACAGTCCTTGCTGAAGCCGCTACCTGCCGAATGGGGCGCCCAGCGCAAACATCTCGGCTTCGCCTAAGGTTTGGGTCCTTCCCGCGATCCTGATGACCGCGGGTGATTCGGACCCCGCCAATCCGGTAGCCGCAAGTCCTGAAAAGTTAGGTTGACAAGGTTGACAGCGGGTTGACAGACGGCCCGGATGGCAGCGATCCCATGCAAATCGAACCACGGCCTGGATGGCAACTGAGAATGCCAGCTCGGATTCGGTTTAGCCCTTCACGCGGTGAAGGGCTAAATCGCAATGCGACTTGACCGGGAAGCGCTTTCGCAAATCCGATGTTATGGAACCTGACCTCGTACCGCGAGGTGCGGGCTTTCCCGAGCAGCCAGAGTATCCCCCAGAGAATGACTAACTCCTGCGCCTGACGTTGCTCGCCCCGGATAGTGTTGGGGCGATTCTCTGCGGACGCCCCAAAGCATTTCCAACGCGATGATCTTTGTATGCACCCGTGCGAGCAAAGGAGGAAATGCTGCGATCCGAATTGAGGAACCGCAACAGCAAGAGTTTGCTCAGCGCGGTCCTAACTTCAGAGTCGGGGTCACACAACCTTTACGGGTTGTTATTTTGTGACTATCGTAAGCTGATTGTTGAGGGGGGCAGCCATGGCATTTCCGACCTTGAGTTCGGCGATTGTTCAATCTTTGAGATCGGGACACATGCATCCTGATCTCCCAGCTACGCTTTTAACACAGGAAAGGAACAAGGCCCGCACGCGCAGTGAAGACCGCCTTTGGGACTACAAAGAAAAGCTCGTGCTAACCGACCCCTACGCGGTCGCGGAGTTCGCCAAAGATGTTCTTGCGTTTTACAACACAGATGGCGGCGTCATAATTGTTGGCGTTACGGACAAATACGCGGCACACGGAGTACCCAGCACCTCTATCCTTGATAAGAAACACTTGCGCGACAAACTTGTGAGGTACTGCGGTTCGTCGGTGGACCTTTTTCAAGATTCCATAGAACTCGCCAATGGTCAGTTCATCTGGCTGATCTTCATAAAGAAATACCTAGAGGTGCCGCAAGCGATGGAAAGCGACGGGCCATACAATCGTGGCGCATACGCTTTCAATAAAGGCCAGTACTTCTACAGAGACGGCGACGAGGTAAAGCGATGCCGTAGCGACGGTGATATGGAACGTATCTTTCGCGGGTTCTCTAACGCGCATATGGGCGCCTATAATTACGAAGTGGATCAATCTTACTATCGCCTTCTACACCCGAATTGCGAAAAGTTCATTGGCCGGCGAGAAAAGATCGATGAGGTAAAATCCAAACTAGGACTCCGGCATCCGATTATAGCGCTAGATGGGCTAGGAGGCGTCGGCAAAACAGCTATAGCAATCCAAGCAGTTCGCGAACTGTATGACGATACTGGTCGGTATCTATTTATTGCTTCCCTTTCTGCGAAGTCCAAAATGTGGCTTGGCCACGTCAGCCCGCGGACAGCCTCCTTCGCAGGTCTGCACGGCCTCCTCTCGGGAATCGCGGATGTAATTCCTGAGGTGTCAAAAACTGATGATACGCAGAAACTCAAAGCGTCTCTCATCGACTTTATGAAAGACGTCAACGGCCTTATCTTGGTGGACAACCTTGAAGAGATCTACGACGACGGCGTTTTCAAATTTCTAAGCCAAGAAGTGCCAGCCCCGGTTAAGGTGCTTGTTACTAGCAGAATTGCAAAGGACCTGGGGGCACTTACAATCTCCATTCCAGCGATGAGCTCTGAAGAGGCGGGGGATCTGCTTTCTCTTGAACTTGGTCGCCTCGGCTACGAACCGAAGCACGAGGACGAGCAACACGTGGCAGCGATACTGCAGGCCGGCGGAGGAGTGCCGCTAGCAATTAAATGGGCGGCACAGCTGGCTGCTGAACGCCGGTCCATCAAAGAGGCATCTTCCATACTCCGAGGGGCGGGCCTCGGGAAACAAGAGTTTCTGAGCTTTTGTTTCGCGACGATGTACGACGGCTTGAATGAAGGCGCTAGAGATGCCGAAAAGCTGATCCCTTATCTGGATTTGGAGTGGAAGCCCATGACGCTGAGCGTCATGTTGGACCTACCGCCAGAAACAGTTCGCCTGGCAATTTATGAATTGGCCGACAAAGGTATAATCTATCGAACGAACGAAATTGAAGACGACGACTACGGCGTACTGCCATTGACTAAAGAATTCTTGTCCAGCAAGTGGCATGAACATCAGACGTTTAGGAAGCAGGTGGTCGCCCGGCTCGATGAAATGTTCGAATCAGAGGGCGCGGAAGGAGTTTTGCTGGAGTGGTCGGAAGAACGACGAGTACAGCATCTGACCCTTCTTGCTCGCAAGCGCACGGAAATCGGTGATAACCAGCGTGCTTTGAAAATGATCAACTTAGCTCAAAGCTGGTTGAACTCTCCAGATCTCCATCAACAAGAAATAATATTGCGCTTCTTGGAAGGACAGAATCTCTATGAGTTGGGACGGAAAGCCGCTGGAATTGCCCACATGCGTCAAGCTGTAACAGCTGAAGCTGCGGAGAGTCCTTTGCAAGCAGCCGACTTTCTATTTTTTGCAGAGGCGCTCTTCGCTTTTGGAGGCCACTCCACCGAAAAGGAAGCTTGTCAAAATGTGACGCTGGGGATCCAGCGGGGCGCAAAACCATCTATGCCAGCTTGGAATACATATGTTGAATGCAGCATCAAGCGTAGTGACTTCAAGCCGCTCGCAGCAATTGTAGCCAGTCTCGATA
The DNA here is from genome assembly GCA_049286845.1 of Bradyrhizobium sp. GTDB lineage: Bacteria > Pseudomonadota > Alphaproteobacteria > Rhizobiales > Xanthobacteraceae > Bradyrhizobium. Next base: position 7,260 of record JBAQER010000987.1, on the reverse strand, counting down.
GCATGGACATGATAGCATTGGTCTTCGATCGCCTTGGGAAGCTGCTTGTCGGTACCGTTGGACATACGTATGTAGACGAATGGGCAGGTGCGTTGAACCGAGTACTCACTTCACCCCACCTTGAGGCGGAGAAGAAATCTTACTACAGGGATTTAGTAACGGAGAATCGAGCTTTGAGCGCCCGGTTAAAACCGAATTCATAATCAATTTCCGTTGATTGGCCCGGCAGTTGGAAAATACCGGCGCTTTGAGTGTGCTGGTCTCTACACGCGCCGTCCCCTCGCAGATCGAATGTTATGGAACAGTCCAATCGACTGATAAGCTTTGTGTAATTTGCTTATCAATTGGCAGCTGGAGATGAAGCATCGGATGACAAGCACTTCTTTTTAGCCAATGAGTTATGGCTGGCAAATGACGTAGCCTGCGGCTCCAACTTCGGCGCAGGCGGAGAAAAAGGAAGTTAGCAACCAATATAGCTGTACGAAGTGTGCCGTCGGACGCTTGCCATTTTTGATGTCGGCGAACGCATCTTCGACGGCCTTTTTGCTTAACGACGACGTTACAATGGAGACACGTTTCACCACCTCGGGCGAATTGCGCAATCTTGCGAAGTGCTTTTCAATGTCTGCTTTCGGTCCGCCGCGCAAAAGACGCGCGATAGCCGTGACCTTGTTGCTATTCTTATAAGGCTCCTTCTCCCAGCCGTCGAATTTGGCGTCGATTGCGGCTTTTGGAAGAGCGAGGCGGCCAAGATTCTTCTCAGCCTGGCTTACGCTGATATGGAATGCGCCCGCCCCCAACGATAGTTTGCCGTGCTTGGCGTGATAAAAGGTTATCGTCGGCGGGGCGCCCTTGGTGTTCATGCCGATAAAGTCGGCCCATTCGTCGCCGAGGTCGTCGCAGATCAAAATGTCGTCCCCAGCCGCAATCGTGCTCTCAACTTGGCCGAAGACCGAGCCCGCGGTAAACCTCCGCTGGTTGGTCCGAAAGCGTCCTTTCTCGCTGGATACGCTCTTCAAGCTATTGTCGGGAATGAGATGGCCGAGGAACAGCGCGCCGCCATCGCGCATCACATTGTCTTGGAAAAGCTCGCCGTTCACATAGGCGATATTCAAGTCGTCGAAAAGGATAAGGAAGAGATTTTCGCGGTCGAGATACATCTTAAGGGCTGTCTGCTGATCGCCGTCGGCGCCCTGATCGGCAGGCGCGACGTAAATGCCGTCCGCCTTGGCTAGGGCGAAGGTTGATAGGCCAATGCGGGACTTACCCCATCTGAGCCCTCCCAGCTCGGCCCCACCCGGACCATCGAGGACCCGAAGGGCGTCGCGCGCTCCCTCGACCAAAAATTCTTGATCCAGCGCCTCCAAGAGGTCGTTGGCTTCTTTGACCGTCAGCTCGCGGAATTTTCCCGACCGCTCTTTGTCGAACAGCCTTATGAGCGGCGGATCCAACAATAGTCGATCTCTGAGCTCCGCCACATCAATTGCCAGATTCGTTGGATTGGTAGCTGTTGGCAGCGATGCCAAGTCTACCGGACGCGCAAAGTTTGCGAGGAAGGGCGCAACGTCGCCGGTATCACGAGCGAGCTCGGTCATGACCTCAATTGACCAATCGATTGCGGCCTTATATCCGGCGCGGTCTGAGCTTTGAGCGATGCGGCCGGTGTTAGGTGTCGCCGTAAGCCGTGTGCTTCCGCGCCGAACCCGGTACCGCTGGCTGACATAGCGGCTTGCGCTTGCCATCGGCATCGCATTCTCGAGATCGTCGGCTTCCAGGGTCTTTGTGCGGAGCGCTTGTCTCGAGGTCGACATCAGACGCAACCGCATGGATTCGAACTTGGCGCCGGCCTTTGCAACGGCGCGTTCAACGTTGCCGGCTCCGATCCGACCTAGCCACTCGCTCTTAAAGTCCGCAGGGACTTCCAATGCGGATTTGTGAATGGCGACGAGGTCGCCGTGCTCGACGACGAGCATGAATCCGTGAATACGGTCGGATACGCCGGCTCCCACCGCAAGGAAAACGGGTTGGCGATCGTAGGGAAAGCAGATAGCCGAGTACTTCTTTCCCTTATGGACTCTACGCACAGCGCTGAAGAGAGCCTTTCCGGCGTTCTTTACGGTGGCAGGAAGCGCGGCGAACAAGCTCTCGATAGCAGCGTCGTTGAGAGGTTTCGCACGCGCAAAGAATTGCGCCGACCAATTAATCACCAGCTGTTCGATCATGGTCGATCCCCCGGGAGCATTCTATCGATACGTGAGGGATAGTCTAGGAAAACTCCTACGTTGTAACCGCTGAAGGTGCGTCACTTGGCGTGCTGTGGTGCGGGAAGCTAGTTAAATGCGCGGGCGATAGCTCGATGCCAATGGCAAGGCAGGTATTGGCTCGATAGGACCGCTGCATTGTTATCCATGCAACTTGAGGCGCAGGCGAACAGAGACCCGGAAACTGTTGTGCAATGACGAAGGCCACTGACTGAATGAAGCACGTGCGAAATAGCCGGTAGCTATTTCTTACGAGACTCTCGAAATCTCGCCTTTTGCTCTAATGCCTTCAAGACAGGCGGGTTTACCTGATCCATCGGAATAACTGGCGGATCGTCCGGATCGAGAGCTGAGCTGTCAGGGTCATTCTCTGAAATTGTCCACGCTGGACGGACGACTATGTCGAATTTCTCAAGCGCAATTTCAGACACTGGCTCTGGAGCCGTCGTTTTGCTCACCATATGCGCCGCCACCAGCTTGAAGCGTTTTAGCCGATAAAATTCACTTAAGAACATATCCAGATTTCTTGAATCAGTTGGAGTCATTACGTTGATGCGCGACACGAACCCAACCACCTCTGATGGCGAAGATTCCAGTCTGTTCATATTCGGACCCACGATCACAGCATAGGCGTGCGGATTCGAAATATTGATCCCAGTGATGATGGCGATGCGCAGATTGTTGTCAGGATCGCTTTCGCCGAACCTCTCGCGCCACGCTTCCATGATTGCGGCAGCCGGTTCCTTTTCTTCGAAACCCAGGCCGAATAGTGGCGTCATCTGCGAACCCGGCGAGCACATAAAGAATGTGCCGCGCCAACGTGCGGCATCCCATTTTCGCGCATCAATCGGACTCATAATTCGATAATCGGAGTGCCGCTTGGCCTCGCCATTGAACCAATCCGGCGAAGGCTCGCCAATGCCGGGGACTACCGGCTCGTTTTTATCCTGCGGTTCGCTTTGCTTGGCTGACCATGCAGATGCGCGCTTCAACTCAAATTGTGGATCGCCATCCTCTGCCCAATGGCCAACGTGGAGACGGACCGTGTTGCCAAAGATTACATCGTAAGCGGTTGGTATGTTCGAGAACGTGATGGCGCGAGAGAAGCCGTTTTCCTCCCCTAGAACCGTGTCTCCCCAGCTCTCGGCATCTTCTGGCACAGCAAAAGTGACGAATAGCTGAACAACAGCCTCCTGCAGCCACTTGGGAAATCCCAACGTTTCCTCGCGCGTGGCGTAACGCAATTTTGGCCTGTGCGTGACTACCCCAACGGTCGAACCACTTTCTTCCACGAACTCAAGCACCGGAGTTATGCCGGCATCTTCCCTCGATTGAACACGGATCTTAAATCTATCGAGGTGCGGAAGAATTCTCAGATTAAGGCTAGTCGCCAGCAATGATTCCAGTGCGCCAAGTATGGCCTCCGCGACACCAATAGAAGTGAGGTTGTTTTCGCAAACGACTGTGACCTCACATCCTAGAACGCGGGAACGTAGCAGAACCTGTTCATCCAGAAGATAGTCAGGCGGAGGAAGCTCAGCTGACTTTCCAGCAGCAGCAAGTCGGTCAAAAACATCTTCGATGCTTTCGGTCGTCTCTTCAGCCGGAACTGCTGTTTCATCTCGCAGTGCTTGCTCGCCGCCCATCAAAAACATAAGCGTCGTGCTTACTTGCAGCAATCCGAGTCGATCCAAGACCGCGGGGAACTTGCCCAACCGTTTCAAGTCGTCGAACGCTGTCCCAATCACCAACGCGCCAATTCGATGGCCCTGTTCTATTCGCCGTTTTTCCGCGAACTCAACTTGCTTCTGTGTTCGGCTTCACGCATGTCGAATCATCGCGCCCAGTTCGTATGCAGTCAGTACAAATGGAACACGGCCCAACCGTAGTTCGCACTCGAACCATTGGCTTAGGACACCGGGGTTTACATCGTCGGCGCTTCCGGAAACCTTGAACTTTCTAAGTTCAGTAGTCGCGGCTGCTAACGCGTAGTTTCGTGCAGCCCAATAAAGACCCGCTTCCAAATAGGCGATGCTGCACCCACAGAGGGCTTCGACAAGTTCATCCTCATACTCTGCCTTAATTAAATCCGAGACCGCGCGTCCGAACCAACGGATTGCGTCGTAGGGAAGACGCTTCCTTAATTTTTGATAACCGCGCTCGCTGTTGAGCTTTGCAGCTTCGCCCTCTCGTTTTCGGTTAGACAGAGCGTCCGTCAACGTTTCATACAATCTGTCAAACGTTGGACTGTCCGGTAATACGTCGCCGAACTGTGTAAGCGCGGAGGCTATCGGTTCGAATGGAAAGCTTCCCAACCCCGTCGATTGCTCAATAACTGATGTGAACTCGTTCCAGATCGCGTCAAGACCACTTACATCGTCATCACGGCGTATCGACGCAATCTTGGTTAGGAGCAACAGCGCATGCGCGTGCAGCGAATTATTGGGGCGCGCGGTTTCGTTCCTTGCTTCTTCAAGCGCGGCGATCAAAGCCGCGCGGCGCTTATCAGTTTTTCCGTCGTCTGCGGACAATAAGCCTTGGTTCACAGCACTTACGAGAAGCGGCAACAGATTACTCAGTCTTTCAAGGTCGTTTGCATCCCGCGACGCAATCGCAAGTTGCTCGACCCGATCGTACAGTTCCGTAGTTCTGTACGCGTCGTCAAACCAAAAATATGACGTCCAAGCCCATTCATAGACCGCCGCCAGATGCTGAGTCTGAAGGCGCTGCTCACGCGCGATCCTGGCAGCTCGTTCATAACGACCATCAACTTCGAAGCGCGACTTTTCCAATCCACGGGCTAGTTTGGCAGCGCGTAACGCGTCGTCCGCCAGCGCAGTGCCGCGATCCTCATATTTGGAAGGGTCTGCGAGCTCTTGTTCGAGCTGGTTCAATTCGGTTTGCCGCTTCAGGTCGCGTGGCCCGATCTGGGTCGCTTCAACTTCGCTGCCTACACCAAGCGTCTGTTGCGCGATTGAGAGGCTGTCGCGTTCGAACACGCAATCGAGTAGCCAAGTTCGATCTAGGATCGTAACGGGTACGCCGAATTCCTTCTTAAGAGCATCTTGGACCTCTGCGCTCTGTCTTGCAGGCGCGTATTGATTTGTGACGAAATAAATGCGCGGGTAGCCGCGCCCGGTGCTCGTAATTTCCTTAACATCTGAGCGGACCTTGCCGCGCCAATCTTCCTTCGCACTGAACGCGAAAGCCCAGCGTTCGCTTGCGGCCGCCTGGTCCGCTGCGAACCACCGTTCAGAAATCGCCTTAGCAACCGGGTAAGTCTCAGCGTCAGTCTTTCCGTCGCCGCCGCCTGTCGGGCCAGTTTGAGGTCGTAGATTGGGGGCGACAAACTTTTCAACGAGCCGCTTTGCGAAACCTTCAAAAACGGTTTCTGACTTTTGCTTCGTCAAAGTTTCGAGGTGATGGGACAGAACTTCTCTGGAAAGTAAAACGTCAGCTTTTTTCACCGAGTCTGAAAATAGATGCGGTCGTCGTGCACGCATGTAGCTCGACGGCAGCCGGGGTTCGGTGGAATTTTCAGAATTGGGCGGTATTACGGTCATACTGAAAATCTAAGGTAGAGAAGTTGACTTCGGAAGGTTCATTGTTGACTGAAGCTAGGAAGTTTGGGCGGTCCAGAACGTGATCCACCGGGCAAGACGGCTGACCATGGGGTTTCGGGTAGCTGAGGACTGTCGCCCTGGCGTGGCGGTCCAATCGAAGGTTTCCTCGATTCTCGCGTAGTTTGACGCGGAGATCGGGCCGAAACCGAATGCCAAGGTTGGGGGGCAGTCCTGATCGAACAAGTCTCCTCAAAACGGGATTATCGCGGTCATGGCTGGAGACTTTTCCGATTTCCGCCTTGAGTTCGGCAGACTTGGGCTCCGAAGACAAAATTAAATGCGCGAAGTCGGGATTTCCGGCCCATTCGCGGCTATCTTGGGGAGTCTCTCCAGAGCCCGGAATGCGTGGCTGGGATGGCAGGGATCGAACCTTCAATTCCTTATTTCGGTTGTCCGAGAGAAGCGGCAGAACCTCGTTCCGATGAAGTTCATAAGTAGTTCCAAACGTTCAAATTTCGAGAACCGTACCGAATGGATGCAGTCCAGAGCTTCGGAGAGAAACCGGCCTTTCGGAGAACAATGGGCGCACTCGGCCGACCGGACGTCCGGAGCTCAAATGAGAAATCGATGCTGTTACTGGGCTTATTTGCCCGGGAGTTCACCCGGAGAATCCGCAGCCCTAAGCAAGCTGGCGGAGAGAGTGGGATTCGAACCCACGGTACGGTTTCCCGCACACACGCTTTCCAAGCGTGCGCCTTAAGCCACTCGGCCATCTCTCCGGATGGCTTCTCTTGAAGGGGCCCGGCGACTTTTGCAAGGGACTGTGGACGCGGCGGGCGACATTTCCGCAACGTATTGAATAATCTTGTTAATTTACGGCGGCCGACAGCGCCGGGCGGTGCACCTCAAAGGCCCTTGAACCGAAAACCGGTTACCGGCGACGATGAATGATCGTGGCGATTCAGCAGCGGGGCGCGGCATGACCCTCCATCGGGCGCTGGTGTTCTCGATTCTGATGTCCACGATACCGGCTGTTTGCGCCGGGCCGGCGCTGGCGCAGGCCTGCACCCGCCAAGGCGTCGATGTCGCCTGCGACGACGGCCGGCGCGGCATCCTGTCCGGCGACGCCATCATCTGGACCGATGGCTCGCGCTCGAGCCTGACCTCGCCGAATCCGGGCGTCATCATCGGCAACAAGTCATCGGTCATCGTCGGACCGGGCGTGTTCGTGGGCAAGGGCAACGGCGTGGTGCCGATGGATAATCCGAGCGCGCCGAACAAGGCGCGCTGCGCCGTCCTCGATGGCGTATCGTACTGCTACTGACCTGCGCTCACCCGCTAGAGCCTTCCGTTCCGATTGAATCGGAACGGGGCTCTATCTTTTTTTTTGACGCGTTTTCTTCACGCGAACCGGTATCCACTTCGTCTAGTGGTAC
>JBAQER010000986.1:0-5710 GCA_049286845.1 Bradyrhizobium sp. | reverse complement strand
GCGGAAAGCGCAGTTCGGCGCCGGTGCCGCTTTCCACCGCCAGCGGCAACGCGCCGAACAGGGCGGCCAGCGTCGTCATCATGATCGGCCGGAACCGCAGCAGGCAGGCCTGCACGATCGCATCGTTGGCCGACATGCCCTGGTGCCGCTCCGCCTCCAGCGCGAAGTCGATCATCATGATCGCGTTCTTCTTGACGATGCCCATCAGCAGAATGATGCCGATCAGGCCGATCACAGACAGATCCTGTCCGAACAGCATCAGCGCCAGGATGGCGCCGACGCCCGCCGAGGGCAGCGTCGAAAGAATGGTGATCGGGTGAATGTAGCTCTCATAGAGCACGCCGAGCACGATGTAGATCGTGACCAGCGCCGCCAGGATCAGCCACGGCTGTCCGGCCAGCGACTTCGAGAACTCGGCCGCGTCGCCGGCATAGACCCCGACGATGCTGCCGGGCATGCCGATGCGTCGTTCAATGGTCTTGACGGCATCGACGGCGTCGCCGAGTGCGGCACCGGGCGCCAGATTGAAGCTGAGCGAGACCGCAGGGAACTGGGCCTGATGCGAAATCGCAAGCGGCGCCGTGGTGCGCGTCAGCGTCGCCACCGCCGACAGCGGCACCTGCGCCCCGGCCGCCCCGGGCAGATAGAGCTTCGACAGGATCGACGGATCGCGCTGGTAGATCGGCATGGCTTCGAGCACCACCCGGTACTGGTTGGCCTGCCCGTAGATGGTGGAAATCTGCCGCTGCGCGAAGGCGTCGTTGAGCGTATCGTTGACGCCCTGGATGCTGACGCCGAGCTGGCCCGCGCGCTGGCGGTTGATGTCGAGCGAGGCGCGCAGGCCGCCCTCCTGGGCCTCCGAGGAGACGTCGCGGAACAGGGGATCGCGCCGCAGCTCGGCAACGAGCTTTTTGCCCCACTCGCTCACCAGCGCGGCGTCGGTGCCCGTCAGCGTGTACTGGTATTGCGAGCGGCTCGACTGGGTCGAGATCTGCACATCCTGCACCGGCTGGAAGTAGATCATCATGCCCGGGATCGAGGCGGTCAACGCCTTCAGCCGCACGATCACGGCCGAGACATCATCGCGCCGCTCGCCGCGCGGCTTCAGCGTCATCACCAGGCGGCCGACATTGGTGGTCGGGTTGACGGAGCCGGCGCCGATCACCGAGACGACGCCGGTTACGTCAGGGTCGGCCCTGATCGCCGCCGCGGCCCTGCTCTGCCGGCTCTGCATTTCCGCAAACGACACGTCGGGACCGGCCTCGGTGACCGCGGTGATCGAGGCGGTGTCCTGTAGCGGCAGGAAGCCTTTGGGCGCGACGACATAGAGGATCAGGGTCGCGACGATGGTGGCGAAGGTCAGCAGCAGTGTCGCGCGCTGGCGCTGCAGCACCCAGAGCAGCGTGCGGCTATAGAATTCGACCATGTGGTCGATACCGCCGGAGACCGCGGCAAGCCCAGGCACCGCGAATTCTTCGTGGACATGCTTCAGCAGCCGCGAGCACATCATCGGCGTCAGCGTCAGTGAGACGACCGCCGACGTCACCACCGCGATGGTCAGCGTCAGCGCGAACTCGCGGAACATGCGGCCCACAAGTCCCGACATGAACAGCAGCGGGATGAACACGGCGATCAGCGACACCGTCAGCGAAATCACCGTGAAGCCGATTTCCTTGGCGCCCTTGAGCGAAGCCTCCATCGCGGATTCGCCGTTCTCCATATGGCGAACGATGTTCTCGATCATCACGATGGCGTCGTCGACCACGAAGCCGGTGCCGATGGTCAGCGCCATCAGCGACAGATTGTCGAGACTGAAGCCGCAGAAATACATGATGCCGAAGGAAGTGATCAGCGACAGCGGCAGCGCTACGCCGGCGATCAGCGTGGCGCGCAGCGAGCGCAGGAACAACAGCACCACCAGCGTCACCAGCACCACGCTCAAGATCAGCGTGAACTGCACGTCACGCACCGAGGCGCGGATGGTGACGGTGCGGTCGCTGACCACGGTCAGGTTGACGCCGGCCGGGATTGCGCGCTGCACCCTTGGAATCTCGCTGCGGATCTGGCGCACCACCTCGATCACGTTGGCGCCGGGCTGGCGCTGGATATCGATGATGACGGCCGGCGTGCCCTGGTACCAGCCGCCGGTGCGGTCGTTCTCCAGCCCGTCGACGATGATGGCGACGTCGCCGATGGTGACCGGCGCGCCGTTGCGGTAGGCGATGATGATCGGCTTGTAGGCTTCAGCCGCCGCAATCTGGTCGTTGGCGGCGATGGTATAGGCCTGCTGCGCGCCGTCGAGCGATCCCTTCGGTCCCGAGACGTTGGCGCCCGCGATCGCACTGCGCAGATCCTCCATCGAAATGCCGTAGGCCGCGAGCCGCGCCAGGTCGGCCTGCACCCGCACCGCGGGCTTGAGCCCGCCCAGCACCGCGACCCGCCCTACCCCCGAAATCTGGCTGAGGCGCTGCGCCAGGATGGTATCGGCGAGATCGCTCATGGCGCGCAGCGAAATCGTCTCCGATGTCAGCGCCAGCGTCATGACCGGCGCATCCGCCGGATTGACCTTGGCGTAGGTCGGCGGATACGGCAGGTTTTTCGGCAGGATTCCGGCCGCGGCGTTGATCGCGGCCTGCACGTCTTGCGTCGCGCCGTCGATGTCGCGGTTGAGATCGAACTGCAGGGAAATCTGGCTGACGCCGAACGAACTGGTCGACTGCATCGACGACAGCGACGGGATCTGGCCGAGCTGGCGCTCGAGGGGTGCCGTGATCAGCGAGGCGATCACGTCGGGGCTGGCGCCAGGCAACTGCGTCGTCACCTGCACGGTCGGGAAATCGACCTGCGGCAGCGCCGATACCGGCAGCGCCCAATAGCCAAGCGCGCCGCCGATCAGGAGCGCGATCCCCAACAGCGAGGTCGCGATCGGGCGGCGGATGAATGGTTCCGAGACGCTCATGGCTGCGTGCTCACGCTGGCGAAGTCAGGCATTCAAGTCGGGAGTTCTTCGGTCATGGCTGCGACTTCGCTCCGCCGCCTGACTGCGCGCCCCCTTTTGCGTCCTTGCTCTGTGCGTCCGTGCCCTGCGGGGTTCTGGTTCGCTTGCGCGGGGCGAGGTCGACCGACGGCGTCTGGTCTGGCCTGCCGATGAAGACCTTGGCGCCCTCGGACAGATTGGCAAAGCCTGTCGTCACCACGCGATCGGAAGCCGACAACCCGCTCGCGATCACAGCTTCGGTTTCGTTCTGCTGCGTCACCACGACGGGCTTCGCCGTGGCGACATTGTCCGCGCCGATGACGTAGCTGAAAGTCCCCGCCGGACCGCGCTGCACGGCGGAGGTCGGCACCACCACCGCCTTCGCGATCGTTTCGACCTTCAGCCGCACATTAACGAACTGGCCCGGCCAAAGCTGGAAGTTCGCATTGGGAAATTCGGCCTTGAGCTTGAGGGTGCCGGTGGTCGGATCGACCTGGTTGTCGATGCCTTTCAGGGTGCCGCTGTCTATCACCGTGGCGCCGTCATTGCCGAACACGTCGACTGCCAGCGCGCCGCCGGCGGAGGCGGCGTTAACCCGCACGATCTGCTGCTGCGGCAGGCTAAACTGCACGGCGATCGGCTGCAGCTGGGTGATGATGACGAGACCGGTCACGTCGGAAGCGCGAATAATGTTGCCCTGGTCGACCTGCCGCAGTCCGGCGCGGCCCGACAATGGCGCGATGATCTTGGTATAGCCGAGTGTCGCCTGGGCGTTGTCGATCGCGGCCTGGTCGGCGTTGACCAGCGCTTCCTGCTGCGCGACTACGGCGCGCTGAGTGTCGGCCTGCTGCTTGGAGCCGGCATTGGAGGCGGCCAATTGCTGATAGCGCGCGAGGTCGATGCGCATATTGGCGAGCTGCGCTTCATCCTGCGCCTTCTTGGCGACCGCCTGATCGTACTGCGCCTTGTAGATCACCGGATCGATCTCGCCGAGGACGTCGCCCTTCCTGACGTCCTGTCCCTCGACGAAATTGACTGCGATCAGCTTGCCGTCGACCTGCGCACGCACGATCACGTTGTTCAGCGCGCGGACGGAGCCTACTCCGTCGAGATAGACCGGCACGTCCTGGATGCGCGGGGTTGCCGCCAGCACCGGCACCGGCAGGTCGCGCGGCATGCCGCCACGGTTGTTGGCGGCCTGTTTCTGCTGCAGCGCTGTCCAGCCGATGTAGCCGAGGCCGCCGAGGATCATGAGCGTAATCGCGATCGACACGATGCGGCGGCCCGCGCTGCGCGCGACACCCTTGCCGGCAGTCCTCGCGGTGTCCAAATCCGGCTTAAAGAGCATCGACCGGCCTTTCCATCCTTGGCTCCCAGCCGCCCCCCAGCGCCTGATACAGGCTGACGATCGCCAGCATCCGGGCCAGTTGGGCCTGCGACAGCGAATCCTCCGCCTGGAATAACGTCAATTGCGTATTCAACACAGTCACGATGTCCGCCGTGCCGGCCCGCAGCTGCTGTTCGGACAGTTCAAAGGCCCGCCGCGAGGCCGCCAACACCTCGCGCTGCAGACGCAACTTCTCGGTGGTCTGCCGGATCGACACCAGCGCGTTGTCGACGTCAGCGAAGGCCGAGACCACCGTCTTGCGGTAGGCCTGCAGCAGCTCGTCCTGCCTCGCCTTGGTGAATTCGAAATTGCCGAGAATCTGTCCGCCGTCGAAGATCGGCTGCGTCAGGCTACCGACGACGTTGAAGAAGGCGGCATGGGGCTGGAACAGCGATACCAGCGACGAACTCTGATATCCGCCCGCCCCCGTCAACTTGATACTGGGAAAGAACTGCGCGCGGGCGTTGCCGACATTGGCGGTGGCGGAAGCAAGCTGCGCCTCCTGACGCCTGATATCCGGCCGCTGCGTCAACAGTTCCGATGGCAGGCCCGGCGTCACCCGCGGCGACGCGATCCGGTTCAGTGAGCCGCCGGTGACGCGCACGCTTTCCGGCGGCCGCGCCACCAGCGTCGCCAGCGCATTGATGTTCAGCGCCAGCGTCTGGCGCAACGGCGGCACCGCGGCGCGCTGGCTAGCGAGCACGCTTTCCTGCTGGGCGACATCGAGGTCGGTTCCGGTGCCGGCCTGCAGCCGCTGCTTGATGGCGTCGAGGATGCGCGAGGCGCTGGCGATATTGCGCTCGGCGGTGCGAATCCGGTCCTGTGCCGAAAGCACCTGAAAATAGGCGTTGGCGACGCTGACAAGCGCGGTCAACGCCACCACGTCGCGATCGAAGCGGCTGGCGATGGCGGTTTCTTCCGCCGCCTGCGCGGCGTCGCGGTTCTTGCCCCAGAAATCGAATTCATAACTGGCGCTGAGCGAGGCCTGGTAATTGGTGGTCTCGCGCCCGCCGTTGGTCAAGCCGCTGGCGCTCGCGCCGGAGCTGCGGGCATAGGTCTGCTGACCGGTGCCGCTGAGGCTCGGCAGCAGCGGCGCGCCGGCAATGCGCGCCTGCGCGTCCGCCTGGATGAAGCGCGCGGTCGCCGCCGCGATGTCCAAATTGACAGTCTGGGCTTCCTCCATCAGCGCAGTCAGTTCCGGCGAGCGGAAGCCGCGCCACCAGTCCAGCGTCGGCGGCGCGTCCGGATCGGCCGATCGCGCGGCTTTGTAGCCTTGCGGGACATCCAGCGCCGGATCAGGCAGGTCCCTGGTGAGAATGCAGCCGGCTGAACTGACCACCATGCAC
>JBAQER010000985.1:0-3359 GCA_049286845.1 Bradyrhizobium sp. | reverse complement strand
TGGTCCAGTCACCCGCGCCTTCGAACGCCGCCGCGGCTCGATAGATGGTCGACTCGTCATAGTACTTGCCAATCAGCATCAGCCCGATCGGCAGTCCGTCGCTCATCCCGCAGGGAAGGCTCATCGCCGGATGCCCCGATGCGTTAAAGGGAGCCGTATTGGGAACCATCTCGAATGCGCGCTGGATATAGAGATCGCGCGGCGCGTCGGGCGGCGGCAGCGGCGTCGCCTTCATCGGCAAGGTAGGCATCAGCAGCAGATCGTAGCTGTTCAGCGCCGTATCGTAGGTGGCCCGCAACTTGCGGTTGAGATTCTGCGCCTTCGCATAGAAATGACCGCGATAGTGCTTGGTGAAATATTGACCGAGCAGCATCGTTATCTTGAGACTGTCGGATAGTTCGTCGGCGCGATGGTGCCAAGCGGAGTGAGCATCGAGCAGCGTCGTATTGTAGAGACCACGCCAGTTGGTCCCCATGCCGTTGCCCTTCATCATGAACTCGGTGGCGCCTTCCGCGGCGATCGGCAGCCAAATAGCCGGGGCCAGCAGATAACGGTGGCGCCGAGCTTCCTGAAAAGCTGGGCGCCCATCATGACCTTGGCATCGACGTCGCTCTCAGAGTTCGGAAGTCCAAAACCTTCCTTGACGATGCCTATGCGCAATCCCTTGACGCCGCCTTCGAGCGCCTGCGTGTAGTTCGCGACCTTCGGTGCATTTTGCCGCGGATCGAGGCCGTCTTCTCCTGCGAGAACCTCAAGCAGAAGCGCATTGTCGCGCACATTACGGGTCATCGGCCCGGTGTGATCGATGGTAATTTCGATCGGCATGACCCCGGTGTAAGGAACGGGGCCCGGCGGGCGGATGGGGTGAGCCTTTGTAGGCGGCCGGACATTGTCTTGCGATGACCGCGGATGCCAGCGCTCTCGCCGCACTGCAGTGCCGGAAACACGGCTCCGCCGCCGCCGCGACCGCAGCAAAACTAGGGATGGATCAGGCAGCGCGGCAAAACCGGTGGCGGCCGATCCCGCCACCAGCCTGGCAAATTACGCGGCCTTTTTCGATTTCGCCACATGGGTGGCGATTGCATCCATCAGCGCCGGCGACAAACAATCATAGGGTTCAAGTCCGAGTTCCTTGAGGCGCGATCTGATCCCGGCCATCTCGGATGGATCGGTGCCGGACTCAATCACGGAGGACACGAACGCCGCAAATCCCGGAGCTGCCGAGCCGGGCTCCTGGAACAGTTCGGGATGGATGAAATCGAGGCCGTAGAACGGATGCGCCTTGTTCTCGATGCGGCCGTACATATGCGTGCCGCAAACCTTGCAGGCGTGCCGCTGGATCGTCGCCGACTCGTCAATCACGTGAAGCTTGTCGCCGTTTTCAAGCACCTTCACATTGTCGCGCGGGACGACGGCGACGACGGAAAAGGTTGCTCCAGCGGGTTTCCAGCATTTGGTGCAGCCGCAAGCGTGGTTATGGGCGACATCGCCCTTGATCGCGACTTTGACCGGCTTATCCTTGCACTTGCAGACGAGAGTTCCGCCGGCAAAACTGCCCGAACCCTTCTTCACTCCGCTGTCAACCGATGGGTGGATATGAACGATCATGGGTCACTCCTCCTTGTGTTTGGTTTTTTGATCTAGAACACGACGACCGAACGGATCGACTTGCCCTCATGCATGAGATCGAATCCCTTATTGATTTCGTCCAGCTTGAGAACGTGCGTGATCATTGGATCGATCTGGATCTTTCCGTTCATGTACCAATCAACGATTTTCGGCACGTCCGTGCGACCGCGCGCACCGCCGAAGGCTGTGCCCTTCCAGACTCGCCCGGTCACGAGTTGGAACGGCCGGGTAGAAATTTCCTTGCCGGCTTCCGCCACACCGATGATAACCGATACGCCCCAGCCACGATGGCAGGCCTCGAGCGCCTGGCGCATCACGGTGGTATTGCCGGTGCAGTCGAAGGTGAAATCGGCGCCGCCATCGGTAAGCTGAACCAGGTGCTGGACGATATCGCCATCGATCTTCGACGGATTAACGAAATGCGTCATGCCAAAGCGTCTGCCCCATTCCGCCTTGGAATCATTGAGGTCGACCCCGATGATTTTGTCAGCGCCCACCATCCTGGCGCCCTGAATGACATTGAGCCCGATGCCGCCAAGACCGAACACGACCACGTTGGCGCCCGGTGTGACCTTGGCGGTGTTGACCACGGCGCCGACGCCGGTCGTCACGCCGCAGCCGATGTAGCAACTCTTGTCGAATGGTGCGTCTTCGCGAATCCTGGCGACGGCTATTTCCGGCAGCACAGTGAAATTCGAGAAAGTCGAGCAGCCCATGTAATGGAAGATTGGCTTGCCTTTGTAGCTGAAACGGGTGGTGCCGTCAGGCATCAGCCCCTTACCCTGCGTCGCGCGGATGGCGGTGCAAAGATTGGTCTTGCCGCTGAGGCAGCTTTTGCACTGGCGACATTCAGGCGTGTAAAGCGGGATCACGTGATCGCCTGGCTTCACCGAAGTTACGCCTGCTCCCACCTCACGAACGATCCCGGCACCTTCATGACCGAGGATGGAAGGAAAAATCCCTTCGCTGTCGAAGCCATCCAGTGTGTAGGCGTCAGTGTGACAGATGCCGGTCGCCTTGATCTCTACAAGGACTTCACCGGCCTTCGGGCCGTCAAGGTCAAGTTCGACGATTTCGAGCGGCTTCTTTGCCTGAAAAGCAACAGCGGCGCGTGTCTTCATTCTAGAGTTCCCTTTCGCGTTTCAAGACAGCAAGACATGTCATCCACGCTCCCCATATTCAGTTCTTGCCCATACAGGAATTTTCCGCCCGGGTGTAAGCGTCGGGTTTGCCTTCACGCTTGGCAGGGCGCACGCGCCCGACGGCATCATTGGCGCGGGCTCGCAGATAGACATAGAGATCGTCCATGTAGCAGGCCACGTTAGGATTGTCGCCGAAGGCCGGCATGACATTCTCCTGCGAAGAGCTGACGTTCTTGCGGCCGCTCGCAATTACGCCGATGAAATCGGCGTAGCTCATCGTCTTGACGGAATCTTTCAGTGCGGGCGCGTAGGTCGACCCCATCCCGTCAGGACCGTGGCAGACGTGACACTCCGAATGGTAACGGCGGTACCCGGAATAAGTATACCAATCCACCGTGCCATCGGGCGCGACTTTGAAGGTTGGGTTGCCCTCCTTGTCCAGATACTTGCCATCCTCGGATTTGACGGCGGCCGGATCGACGGCGTCTTCGGCGAAAGCAACTCCTCCAGAAGCCACGAGGACCATCGCGGCAACCACAAACCAGATCTTACGCAAGCGATTGTCCTCGGTGTTCGATTAAAGAGCGT
>JBAQER010000984.1:0-2147 GCA_049286845.1 Bradyrhizobium sp. | reverse complement strand
GTCTGGTTGACCGCGAGTTTCGAAATATCCCGCACCGGCACCATGCCGACCAGGTCGAATTCGCTGCGCGCGATGATGGAAAACAGCGCCTCGCCCTTGCCCCCGGCGATCGAGCCGATCACCGCCGAGGACGCCGAGATCAGCCCGGCCACCGGCGACTGCACCACCTGCATGCCGCCCTCGGGCAGCGCCAGCCGCGCCAGCGTCTGGCCGGCGGTGACGGTGTCGCCCGGCTCGGCCAGGATTTCGGAAACCTTCAGCCCCGGCCGCTCCGGCCGCACCGACGTCTCCTCCCGCGCGATCAGGATGCCGGAAACCTCGACGATATTGGAAAAGCAGGCCTTGGCCGCCTTGAACACCGTGACCGCCGCGCCCTTCGGCGCGGCCTCGGGCTCCTCGGCGGCGAGCGCGGGGGAGGCGAGAAAGAGCAGGGCGGCGAAGGCCGGGGCGAGGAGGTTTCGCGAAACCTCACGTGCGGCGTGATGATACATCGGCGTTTCAATCCCGGTTTTCGGGGCTATCGATATCAGAAGGTGGGTGGGGGAGCCAGTGTCCCACAGATTGATCATTCCGTCGTTGATGCTTTTCGACCCCTCTATGAAGGCACGCTGAGCACGCCATGGAGTGAAGGAGGCACTGATTCACGCAATCGCCATTTTATCGAGATTGGTGCGTCGCCCTCCCAGGAAACAAAATCAACCTCGCCACAGTATAAGAACGGCGTCGGCTTTGAACCGGTCTTCTTCGTCGGTCGCACGAATAGATGAACGCGCTTTCCCTGAGCCCGGTGATTGCTAAGAATCTGCCCGTGCTTCGAAGCCCTTGTGGTGCGGTTCTGGCTCTGCCAAGCGAACTCACGGTCGGACACGAAATGGTCCACGTATTTATGCTCGGTGTTCATGTCTCCCTTCGCTAAGGTAACCAAAAGAAAGACTTCCGGGTCTTGGACAACGAAACCGGCGTTCCAGACTGCCTGGCTGAAAGTGAGACCGAAGGCCGGTGCGATGGTTTCACGCAAATAGCGTGACCAGACCTGTAACCCTTGGGGGGTAGCAGTTTGTAGTGCCTTCATCTCGAAACCGGATGGGTTACGCCTTAATCTAACCCTCTCGCTCCGTCCCGGCAGTCCTGCGTCATCTCCGAACCATTGACGTAGTATTTCTGGCAGGAAATTTACATCTTCGTTGGGCCTTCGAACAATGTTGATTGCATTCCCTTCGACCGAAGCCTCGTAAGTCTCGTCGTCTATCTGGACAGGAGTTAGCTTCTGCTCAAGGTGAAGCTTCGTAGCATCACTAGGAAGAAATAGGGTTGGATAATCGCCGGCGCGAGCCACTCGGCAAATGATATCTTCGTTCGGATCGCCTGAGCCTAGTCGATTCAAGTATTCCGCAAGACGCCAATCCAGGATCTCGCGAAGGAGTCCTTTGAGAGAGCTGGCATCGCTAGCTTCGAAAGTAGTGGATAGGTGATCACCTTCGAGCCTAAAATAGCACACTTCTCCAGTTTCCTGACCTGCAACGAAGGCGCGGATAGGGTTGTCTACAAGCAGGCGGCGTAGACTCTTCGAGTCATCGACGTCAACCGAGAAGTCTTTACGGATTTTCAAATATCGCGCGGCCAGCTTAGCGACATGCTCAACAAGCTCATCGATTCCAATTTCCCCAGGTATTGCGTCTGCTGAGATCATGGCGAGCAGCAAGACTATTTTGTAGCTGCGGGTAGTCTCTGTCTTCTCAATGCTCTGTAGGAACGCATGAGATTGCGCAAAGGCAGCGGCCTCAGCTTCTGATAGCCCACTCATCCGAGAAACAAACCCGAGCCACGAGCGTTCGCTGTTGGCGCGTGGATTAAAGCCTTCGTGAAAGGCTTCAACTGCGGTCGGACGAACCCCGTGCCGTTCAGAGAAATCTCTGTAGAACGCTTCAAGCGCGGCTTCTGGCCGGGTGGGTCTCAATAAATCTTCGAGTATTCTTATGCTTTCCAGTTCATAAGTAACAGAGCATCCTGCTGGCAGGTCTAACTCCTGTCGGATGACCTCGTTGAGAATGTTTCTGAGAGCGCCAATGCTGTTTGCATTCTTGTCTGCAAGGGCCGCTACAGAGCGCAGTTTCATGAGAAACGATCGGTGATTACCGATGTAGTCG
>JBAQER010000983.1:0-4446 GCA_049286845.1 Bradyrhizobium sp. | reverse complement strand
GTTCTGAGGAGGCCACGAAGTGGCCGTCTCGAAGGATGGGCTGCAATACCGATTTATGATTCCGGGTACCAGCACTACTCGGTCTGGTCGAAATCCTCTTCCTTCGAACGCAGAATTCCCGCGAGCGTGCGCAGCGCCGTATCGAGTTGTTCGATCGGAGGCGCCGCCAATGCCAGCCGCACGGCGTTCGGTGCATGGCCGGGGCTGACCGCAAACGTCGTCGATGGCGTGAGTGCAATATCGCGCCGGGCCGCGGCCGCGACGAATGTCTGCGACCGCCAGTGCGAGGGCAAGGTCAGCCAGAGATGGTACGATTTGCTGCTGGCCTGGATTTCGAAGCCGGAGAGGCAGGCGACCGCAATCTTCTGACGCTCCTGCGCATCGATCCGCTTCAACCTGGCAAGCTCGGCCGCCGTGCCGTCGCCCATCAGCTGTTGCGTGGCCGCGAAGGCAAATCCCGACGCGGTCCAGCCGCCGGAGCGGACTGACGCCATGACGCTTTCGCGCAGCCGAGGCGGCGGAACGACGAAGCCGAGCGACAGCCCCGGCGCCACCTTCTTGGAAAGGCTGTCGAGCACCACGCAACGATCCGGCGCCAGCGCGGCCAATGGCGGCACGTCGTCGAGGAAGCCGTAGACCATGTCTTCGATGACGGTGAGATCGAGTTTCTCGACGACGCGCAGGAGGTCGGCGCGCCGCGCAGGCGGCATGGTCATGCCCAGCGGGTTCTGAATGACGGGTTGAATGTACAGCCCCGACAAATGCGCCTCGCGGTGCGCTTTCTGCACCGCATCCGGGCGTACGCCGTTTTCGTCCATCGCCAGCGGCACCAGTGTCACGCCGAGCCGGGCGGCGATGCCCTTGATAAATGGATAGGTCAGGGTCTCGACGCCGCAGCGGCCGCCGGCCGGCACGACAGCGGCAAGTGCGGCGGCGATGCATTGCCGGCCGTTGGCGGTGAACACCATCTGCTCCGGCTTGGGCGACCAGTCCCGGTTCTGACGGGTGAGATAATCGGCCGCGACGTTCCGTATCGTCTGGGTTCCGATGCTGGTCGCCTGCCGCAATGCGCTATCGAGCGCCTCGGGCCGGTTCAGTCCCTCGAGGCTCTTTGCGATCAGCGCGGATTGCTTCGGCAGCAGCGGATAGTTGAACTCCAGGTCGATGCGCGCGCCGCGCGGCTCGGTCGGGGCGGCGATGCCGCGGCGCGCTTCTCCGGAAATGAACGTGCCGCGTCCGACTTCGCCGACCACGAGGCCGCGGCGCAGCAGTTCGGTGTAGACCCGGCTCGCCGTTGAGACGGCGATCCGGCGCTCATAGGCAAAGCTGCGTTGCGGCGGCAGCCGGTCGCCGGGCTTGAGCGCGCCGTTTTCGATCTCGGCGGCAACGGCGTCGGCAAGCTTCAGGTATTCGAACTTCGACATTATTGCACCGAGAGCAATGTTTCACTTGCACCGATACATCTACAGGAGCATTTGAAGCCCATCAAGTCCGCGATTGCACCGAGGAGAGCGAAAGCAATCCGAGGTCACGAAACGCGTGCAGCCGCTGCGACCAGCGTCTCGCGCGAACGGCCGCGCTTTGCCGCGCGGAAGCATTGGAGAAGAAAGATGACCATGTTTTCCTCGAGCGCCATCCAACCCGCGATGCCGGGCACATCGGGCGGATTCGTCCGCTGGATCGGGATTGGGGCGCATGCCCTGGCCGCTTTTTGGGTGCGCCGGGCCGCGATCAAGGCGCTGCGGGGACTGGATGACCGCGCGCTGCGCGACATCGGGCTGCACCGCAGCCAGATCGAGTCCGCGGTCGGCGGCGCCTTCAATCCGGACATGGGGAGATTGCGGTAATTCTACTTTGCATGGGGTCGTTTTCGCGATTTTCCGTAGAGGCGAGTACCTGGAATCGTAAATCGGTAATGCAGCCATCCTTCGAGACGGCCGCTTCGCGGCCTCCTCAGGATGAGGTCTAACTTGTTGATACACAACAACCTCATGCTGAGGAGCGAGCATCGCGAGCGTCTCGAAGCATGGGCAACAAGCGACTCACCGATCATGAATAGTGAGTACTAGGCGCTCAGTGCCGCACCACCAGCACCGAACATTTGGCGTAGCGCACGACGTGGCCGGCATTGGAGCCGAGGAAGTAGGTGCGCATCGCCGGCCGGTGCGAGGTCATCACGATCAGATCGGCCTTCATCGCCGCGGCTTCCTCGAGGATCTCGTGATAGATGCCGCCCTGGCGCACCACGGTCGAGATGCGCGACGGCTCGATGCCGGATTCCCGCGCCACGATGGTGAGCGCCTCCTCGGAGGCTTCGCGCTGCTGGGTATCGAAATCGGCGGGCACATATTCCGCCAGCATCACCGGCGTCATCGGCAATACGTTGAGAAGGCGGACCGCGCCGCTCCAGGTTTGCGACAGCGTCGCCGCCGTCGCGATCGCGGGTTTCGCCAGTTCGGTATCGGCGAGATCGATCGGCACCAGAATGGACTTGAACATCTGCCCCTCCATTTCCGCGATCAGCCTAGCATAAAAACGCCTTGTGTCCGGCTCAGTCGCCCGAAGTTTGCTTCAGGAGCTTCGGGCTGACGAATTTTGCCAGCCGTCCGCGGCGGAAGGCCACGTCGCCCCAGTCATCGACCTCGAAGTCGAATATCGCAAGGCCGGATGTCGGCAGATTATCCGAGAGCGCCTTGCGTCCCGCGGCGTCGCCGCTGGCGGCAAGCATCAGCGCCAGTTCATGCATTCCGGGATTGTGTCCGACCATCAGCAGGACTTTCGGATCGGTTGTTGCCGCGTCGCGGACGGCTTCGAGCAGTTGCAACGGTTCGGCGCCATAGAGCTCCGGCAAGAGCTCGACCTCCGGCTGCGGAGCCAGCGCCTTCATCGCCTCCCAGGCGATGTCCCAGGTCTGGTTGGCCCGAACCGCCGTCGATACCAGCACGGAATCGGGAAACGGCGGATGTCGGCCGATCCAGCCGCCGATTTCGGCGGCATCGTTCCGGCCGCGGTTGTCCAGCCGGCGGTCCTGGTCGCGGCCCGAGGGCGCGTCGTTCTCGGTCTTGGCGTGACGCAGCAGCATCAAACGGCGCATGGCGCAATCTCGATTCGTTTCAGGCATCGCGGATTAATGTACAAGCTCATGCCCGGGACAAGGTGACAAGCGCCGGATCGGTCCGTAAGAAAACGACATGAGCGAGACTTTCACAAGCGCGACCAACGGAGCCGATGCCGCCGGGATGCCGGCGCGCTCGCGGCTTTCGTTCGACCTGGATGTCGACATCTGCGTGGTCGGGGCGGGGCTTGCCGGCCTCACGGTGGCGCTGGAGGCCGCGCGGCTCGGCGCCAGCGTCGCCGTGCTCGAGGGCCGGCATGTCGGCTGGAACGCGTCCGGCCATCAACTCGGCACGGTCATGCCGGGTTACGGTCTTCCGATCGGCGAGCTGATCGCGCGTATCGGCCTCGATGATGCCCGCGAACTCTGGTCGCTGTCGAAGGAAGGCGCCGAATATGTCCGCGCCAATGCCACCGAGGAGCAGATTCCGGGCATTGCGCTGAGCGAGGGGGCGCTGGAGGTCTCCAATGTCGAGGCCGGCGACGCGTTGATCAGCCGGCTGCAGATGCTCGGCGGGGACTTCGATACCGAAGTCGAGGGCTGGCAGGTCGACCGCGTGCGCGCCGAGCTCAAGACCGATCGTTATTTCCACGGCGTGTATTATCCGAGGGCGTTCCAGCTCGACGGCCGCAAATATCTCCACGGTCTTGCCGCGATGGCGCGGCGGGCAGGGGCGCGCATCTTCGAGGACACCCCGGTCGTCAGCATCGATCCTTCCGGCATCCGCAAGCGGATCGTCACGCCATCGGCGCGGCTGCGCGCATCTCATATCGTGCTCGCCGGCAACGTCCATCTCGGTGCGCCGCTGCGGCGGCTGTCGGAGACGCTGCTGCCGGTCTGGCGCTACGCCGCGGTGACCGAACCGCTCGGCGGGCGCCTGGCCGAAGCCGTGACGTTCCGGGGATCGGTGAGTGACAGCGACGGCATCGACCATTTCCGGATCGTCGAGGGCGACCGGCTGATGTGGGCCAGTCCCGAAACCACCTGGGCGGCGCGGCCGGAGCGCTTTGCGCCCGCGATCCAGCGCCGGATCCAGACCATCTTCCCGCAACTCGGAAAGGTCGGGATCGCCGAGGTCTGGGGCGGCGCGGTCGGGGAGACCGTGCATGGCATGCCGCAGATCGGCCAGTTGCGTAAGGGGCTGTGGGTTGCCAGCGGCTTCGGCCGCCAGGGCTTGAACACGACGGCGATGGCTGGAGTGCTGGTGGCGCGAAGCATCCTGTGGGGCGACGAGCGCTGGCGGCTGTTCTCGCCGTTCGAACTGGTGTGGGCGGGCGGCGCCACCGGTCGCGCCGCCGGATATGTCATCGGGCTGTGGGGGCGGGGAAGTG
>JBAQER010000982.1:0-41762 GCA_049286845.1 Bradyrhizobium sp. | reverse complement strand
TCGGCGGCGATCTCAACGCCGGCACCTCGACCGAGACCACGGCCTATTACGCCCGGGTGATGAAGGCCGACGTGCCGCTGGCGCTGGACGTGCTCTCCGACATTCTCGCCAATCCGTCTTTCGTGCCGGATGAACTCGAGCGTGAGAAGAGCGTCATCGTGCAGGAGATCGGCGCCGCGCAGGATACACCCGACGACGTGGTGTTCGAACATCTCAACGAGCTGTGTTTCCCGGATCAGCCGATGGGCCGCTCTCTATTGGGAACGGCAAAGACCCTGAAGGGGTTCAATCGCGATACGCTGCGCGGCTACCTGTCGACCCATTATCGCGCTCCGGACATGGTGGTGGCGGCCGCCGGCGCGGTCGATCACAAGCGGGTGGTGGAGGAAGTGACGCAGCGCTTCGCCAGCTTCGAAGGCCCGGCCGCACCCAAGCCGCAAGCCGCGATGTTCGGCAAGGGCGGCTCCCGCGTGGTGCATCGCGACCTCGAGCAGGCGCACCTGACGCTGGCGCTCGAGGGGGTGCCGCAGACCGATCTGTCGCTGTTCTCGCTGCAGGTGTTCACCAACACGCTGGGCGGCGGGATGTCGTCGCGGCTGTTCCAGGAAGTGCGCGAAAAGCGCGGGCTGTGCTATTCGATCTACACCTTCCATGCGCCCTATGCCGATACCGGCTTCTTCGGGCTCTATACCGGCACCGACCCGGGCGATGCGCCCGAGATGATGGAAGTGATCGTCGACGTCATCAACGACGCCGTCGAGACGCTGACCGAAGCCGAGATCGCGCGCGCCAAGGCGCAGATGAAGGCGGGGCTGTTGATGGCGCTGGAAAGCTGCTCCTCGCGCGCCGAGCAGTTGGCCCGCCACATTCTGGCCTATGGCCGCCCGCTGACGGTGGAAGAGTTGGTGGCCCGGATCGACGCGGTCAGCATGGAATCGACGCGAAACGCCGCGCGCGCCCTGCTGTCGCGCAGCCGGCCGGCGGTGGTGGCACTCGGCAGCGGCAGGGGTCTGGACACGGCGGTGGGTTTTGCGGAAGGATTGACCCGGTCGAAGGCCAAGGCGCTGCTGCATTAGCCCGTTGTTTTGACGCTTGCGGCGTCGGGGTTCGGGCAGGGGGAGTTTTAAGGCATGGCCCTGTTTCGTTTGCCATCCAGCGGACCGGCCGCGCTCGCCCCGCGCGGCCATGGCCTGTTGCTTCGCGCGCCGCAAATGTCCGATTTCCCGCAATGGGCGCAGCTGCGCGAATCGAGCCGGGCCTACCTGACGCCGTGGGAGCCGATCTGGCCGTCCGACGACCTGACGCGCTCCGGTTTCCGGCGAAGGTTGCGCCGCTATGCCGAAGACATTGCGGCCGACCGTTCCTATCCCTTTATCGTGTTCCGGGAGTCCGACGGCGCCATGATCGGTGGCGTGACGCTGGCGAATGTGCGGCGCGGCATCGTGCAGGCCGGCACCATCGGCTACTGGGTCGGAGAACCCCATGCCCATCGTGGCTACATGACGGCGGCGCTGCGGGTGCTGCTGCCGTCGCTGTTCGGTGAGCTCAATCTGCATCGCATCGAGGCCGCCTGCATCCCCTCCAATGCGCCGTCGATCCGGGTGCTGGAGAAATGCGGCTTCACCCGCGAAGGCCTGGCGCGGCGCTATCTCTGCATCAACGGTGTTTGGCAGGACCACCTTCTGTTCGGCCTGCTGCATGAGGATTTTCGCGGCTAATCCCGGTTCATGCGCCTTTTGGGCGCCTTTGGTTCGCCGCCATTGCCCTGCTATAAGGCGGAGCGTTTTCGAGCGAAGTGGCTGCCGGTTCGCGTAAGGACGCGACAGAAATAGAGACTGGAGCTGCGGTTCTGATCCGGTCAGGACCGAGGCTCGGGGACAAACGTCAGAACACGGAATATGCCAGGGGACGTCGCATGGAGGATAAGCCTGTGATCATGACGGCCGCGCGGCCGGGCTGGTCTCGTCGGACCGCGATCGTGGCTGCGATCTCATTCGCAATGGGCTGCAACATGCTCGCCTCGCCGGCATCGTCGCAGTCGCTCACCGATCGCTTCAAGAGCCTGTTCGGCAGCAAGTCGGAGCAGGCCCCCGCCGAGGGAGCCCCGCCGAAAGCAGATGAAGCCCCGAGCGGTCTCTTCTGTCCCCCGGTCAGCATTCGCGCCGGCGCCTCCACCTATCAGGTCGCCACGCCGGGCAAGCAGCCGGTCGGCAACGACCTGCGCTTCCAGGCGACCATCACCCGCACCGCGCGCGATTGCTCCTATAACAGCGGCGAGATCACTGCACGGATCGGCATTCAGGGCCGCGTCATCGCCGGTCCGGCCGGGGCGCCGGCCAGCGTCGAAATCCCGCTGCGTGTGGCGGTGGTGCAGTCCGGCGTGCAGGAAAAGACGATCGCCACCAAGGCCTACCGGACCTCGGTATCGATGTCCGAGGACGGCAGCGTGCCGTTCACTCTGGTGGCCGAGGATATGGTTTATCCGGCGCCATCGGGTGCGGTCGGCGACACCTACGTCTTCTATATCGGCTTCGATCCGCAGGCGCTGAAGCCCGAGCCGAAGCCGCGGGCGAAGAAGAAGTAGACGCCTGGCGTATTGCCTACCCCGCAAGAGTCGTCATGCCCCGCGCATCCGGGGCATCCAGCACGCCGCAGCGGGGCGGGGGGATCCCAACAAAAAAGCCGGCGCGATCATCTCGCGCCGGCTTTTTTGTTGCGACTGAAACCCGTTAGTTCAGCTTGGCCTTAACTTCGGCGATGCCCTTGGCCAAGAGATCGTCGGCGACCTGGCCCTTGACCGACTGCGACAGGATGGTGGAAGCCGCCGTCACCGCGGCGTTGGCCGCCGCGGCACGAACATCGGCGACCGCCTGGGCTTCGGCAAGCGCGATCTTGCCCTCGGCGGTCTTGGTGCGCCGGGCGACGAAATCTTCCATCTTGGTCTTGGCTTCGGCCGCGATGCGCTCGGCTTCGGCCTTGGCGGAAGCGATGATCTCCTGCGCTTCGCCTTCCGCCTTGGCGTGGCGGGCTTTGTATTCCGCCAGCAGTTTGGCGGCCTCGTCCTTGAGCCGGCGGGCGTCGTCGAGTTCGGCCTTGATGCGCTCGCCGCGATGATCGAGCGCCTTCAAGACCGTGCGATGGATGCCGAGATAGGCAAACAGCGCCATCAGGATGACAAAGGCAATGGCGACCCAGGTTTCCGCTTCGGCGAACATAGACCTTATCCCTTCAACGACGCATCAACGGCAGAATTCACCGCCTTGCCGTCGGGCATCACGCCGGTCAGACGCTGCACGATCGCGGCGGCCGCCTCGGCGGCGATGCCGCGAACGTTGCTCATCGCGGTCTCGCGCGTTGCCGCGATGGTCTTTTCAGCTCCAGCCAGCTTGACCGACAGCTTGTCTTCCAGCGCCTTGCGTTCGGCTTCCGATGCCGCGTTCAGCTTCTCGCGGGTCTCGGCACCGATCGCCTGGGCGCGCGAACGGGCTGCGGCCAGTTCGCTTTCATAGGCTTTCAGGGCGCTGTCGGATTCGTCCTTCAGCTTCTGGGCGGCGGCCAGATCGCCTTCGATCGCGTTCTGACGGTCGGCGATCGTCTTGCCGACACGCGGCAGGGCGATACGCGAGACGATCAGGTAAAGCGCGACGAACGCGATCAGCAGCGACACCAGCTGCGAAGCAAAGGTGTCCTTCTGGAACGGCGGAAACGGGGCTTTGTGGCCGCCCTCTGCCGCCGTGTGGGCCGTCGCGCCCTTGGCGTTGCCATGACTCTCAGCCACCGGCTTCTCCTCGTTGAACGATCGAGGCCCCGAATCGGGACCTCATCGGCCAGATCGGTGATGGATCAGAGCGCGAACAGCAGCAGGAGCGCGATCAGCAGCGAGAAGATGCCGAGCGCTTCGGTCACGGCGAAGCCGAAAATCAGGTTGCCGAACTGGCCCTGGGCGGCGGACGGATTGCGCACCGCAGCGGCGAGATAGTTGCCGAAGATGATGCCCACGCCGGCGCCCGCGCCACCCATGCCAATGCAGGCAATACCAGCGCCAATGTACTTTGCGGCAATCGGATCCATGTAACGAACTCCTTGTTGAGGTTTGGTAGTGAGGCCGGATCAGTGGCCCGGATGGATAGCATCGTTGAGGTAGATGCAGGTGAGGATGGTGAACACGTAGGCCTGCAGGAACGCGACCAGCAGCTCAAGCGCGGTCAGCGCGATGGTCAGTCCGAGCGGCAATACGGCGCCGGCCCAGCCGAGAATACCCATGGCGCCGAGCATGCCGACGAAGCTCGCGAACACTTTCAGCGCGATGTGGCCCGCCAGCATGTTGGCGAAAAGCCGCACCGAATGAGAAACCGGCTTCAGGAAGAACGATATGACCTCGATGAACACGACCAGCGGCAGGATGTAGATCGGAACACCCGACGGCACGAACAGCTTGAAGAATTTCAGACCATTCTTGTAGAGGCCGTAAAACAACACGATGAAGAACACCAGCAGCGCCAGCGCGACGGTGACGATGAGATGGCTGGAAACCGTAAAGGTGTAGGGAATGATCCCGATAAGGTTCGAGACCGCGATGAACATGAACAGCGAGAATACCAGCGGGAAGAACTTCATGCCTTCCGAGCCGGCGGTGCTTCTGATGGTGCTGGCCACGAATTCGTAGCTGATTTCGGCAACCGACTGGAAACGCCCCGGGACCAGCTGCCGGCCGGCGCCGATCATCAGCAGCGAGATTACCGCCACCGAAAGAAACATGTAGGCCGACGAATTGGTGAACGCGATCTCCTGCCCGCCAATGTGACCGATGGTGAACAGCTTGGTGATCTGGAATTGATGGATTGGATCGGCGGCCATTCGTCTCTCGGTCTATCGGTTTCGCGATCTCTCGCGGATCGTGTCGAACGTTCGGTTGCGCTTCGCAATGCCCGCGTCAGAGCCGCTCAGACTGCTTCGCCATCACGCCCGCTGTCCGCATCACATTGATCACGCCGGCGGTAAAGCCAAGCAGCAAGAATACGATGAGGCCCCACGGCGACGTCGACAGCAAGCGGTCGAAACCCCAGCCGAGACCCGCTCCGACAAGAACACCCGCAACCAGTTCGGAAGAGAGGCGAAGCCCCATGGCCATGGCGGATGCCTTGGCTTGAGCCGCGTCCTGCTCGTTTCCGGACTGGTCCGTCCCGATCTTTCGGCTGCCCCGAATTTCGGACAACCGGTGATCCAGACTTCCGAGCCTTGCGGAAAGCGCGGCTTCGTCAGACGATTTATCGCGACTTCCATTTCCCTTGTCGTTCGTGCCTTCAGCCATGCTGTGGAGCTCAAACGATGCTGTGGTGGATGGAAATAACGCCCCGTCACCCTCAAAAGCCGCGCGGACCATACTTACCGCGTCTGATCAAGTCAAGATTGCGTCGTAACCAGTTAGTGCGTTGATTTATTTGAGTTTATTCCACGGCGCGGGAATGCGACGCCATGCCGCCATCGCAGTGCAGCAGCAAGCTTTGTGCGACGACCAAACTTGCACGCCAAAGGCGGGTCTGTTGGGATGAGCAACCGATATCCCTATCCCGCCCGGAGCCCGCATGCCGCGTCAGGTCGACTATTATTTTTCGTTTCAGTCCCCGTGGGCCTATATCGGGCACAAGGTGTTTCTTGAGGTCGTAAGTGCCTACAATCTCAAGATAAATTACAAGCCGGTGGTGCTGGTCGATTTGTTCTCAGAGACCGGCGGCCTGCCGCTGATGAAGCGTCATCCGGTGCGGCAGCGCTACCGGATGGTGGAGTTGCAGCGCTGGCGCGACAAGCGCGGGCTGAATTTTCATCTCCAGCCGGCGAACTGGCCATTCAATGCGCGGCTGGCCGACGGCGTGGTGATCGCGGCGATCGAGGCTGGCCTCGACCCTGAGCCGTTCATGCGGCGGGCTTTCGCGGCGGTGTGGGAAAATCAGCTCAATCTGGCCGACCCCGCGACCCTGGTCAGGCTGGCGGACGAATCGGGGCTTCCCGGCAAGCAACTGGTCGAGCGTTCGGGATCCGACGAGATCAGCGCGGCCTATGAGCAGAATCGCCAGGATGCACTGGCGGCCGATGTGTTCGGATCGCCGGTCTACGTGCTCGATGGCGAGGTGTTCTGGGGACAGGACCGGATCGAATTGCTCGCCGACGCGTTGAAATCCGGCCGCGCGCCCTATAGGTCGCAGGTGTAGGCTTGAAGCGCAGGGACCGGGACGGCCTATCAGTTTGAGGCGGAGCGACCATGAGCAAAGCGACATCGCCCTCGAATTTCTCCACAGCAATTGTGGCCGCGGGGCTGGTTTTTTCCCTTGGCGGCACCGGCGCCGGATTCGCGCAATCGATGCCGGACACCGAGAATGGCCGCTATGCGCTGTCGCCGGTCGCCGACGGTGTGCTCAGGCTCGATACCCGGACCGGCGCCGTTTCGACCTGCACCAATGGCGGTGTGGGCTGGGCCTGCTACGCCGTGCCCGACGAACGGACGGCGCTCGACGCCGAAATCGGCCGGCTGCAGGCCGACAATGAAAGGCTGAAAGCCGAGCTGGCGGCGCGCGAGTCTGTCGTCAGCGGCAAGATCGAAGAAGCCTTGCCCAAGGAAACGTTGCCCAACGAAATCTTGCCCAAGTCCGACTCGCTGAAGAAGCCCGAGCCGAAGGTGGCCGAGGGCGAACGCAAGATCGAGATTCCGCTGCCGAGCGACCGCGATATGGACCGCGTGTTTTCTTTTCTCGAGCGGGCGTGGAAGCGGCTGATCGAGATGGCCAACCGGGTGCAGAAAGACGTCAGCGGCAAGATTTGAATAAAGCCTCATGGTGAGGAGCGCGGCCTCGCGCGTCTCGAACCATGAGCCTTTACGGTTACTGGTGCCCGAACTCATCCTTCGAGACGGCGCTTTGCGCCTCCTCAGGATGAGGACTTTTCCCGGATTTGAGGCCTTATGTCCCAACCCAAATCGCAGTCCCGCTCCGCGCCATCCACCGTCAGCGCCACCACCATCGTCTCATCGCTGCTCACGGTTCAGACCTCGGGACCCGGCTTCGTCGATCTCACCGCCGAGGTGAAAAAATTCGTCAGCGAGGCCGGTGCGAAGGAGGGCGCGGTGACGCTGTTCATCCGCCATACCTCGGCGTCGCTGACGATCCAGGAAAACGCCGATCCGTCGGTGCTGGACGATTTGACGACGGTGCTCGACCGGCTCGCGCCCGAACACGCCGGCTGGACCCACGACACCGAAGGCCTCGACGACATGCCGGCGCATATCAAGACCATGCTGACGGCGACCTCGCTGCATGTTCCAGTCCTCGAGGGCCGGCTGGCGCTGGGAACCTGGCAGGCGATCTACCTGATCGAGCATCGCCGCGATCCGCACCGGCGCGAGGTCGTGCTGCAGTTTGTGGGCGCGGTCTAGATCCATGCTCCAAAACAAAACCGGCCGCGGAGCGATCCGCGGCCGGCTTGTTGCGTGCATCCTGCGGCTGCTGCCGCCGGACCAAACCAGGCTATCTGGTGATATCGACGTCCTTGGTTTCCGGCATCAGGAAGAAGCCGACGACCGCGGTGATCGATGCGAAGATGATCGGGTACCAGAGACCCGCATAGATGTCGCCGGTCGAGGCCACGATCGCGAACGAGGTCGCGGGCAATAGTCCGCCGAACCAGCCGTTGCCGATGTGATAGGGCAGCGACATCGAGGTGTAGCGGATCTTGGTCGGGAACAGCTCTACCAGCAACGCCGCGATCGGCCCGTACACCATGGTGACGAAGATCACCAGGACGAACAGCAGTCCGATAATCGCGGCGACCTGCGGACGGAAGATATCGAACGGGTTCGACATCTTCACGATGGCCGGATCGCCCGCCTTCGGATAACCCGCCGTGGCGACGGCCGCGGCGACGGCCGGGTTGCCGGCCTTCGCGTCGGTGTAGGGCACTTCCTTGCCATTGACGACCACCTTCACGCCGGAACCTGCAGGCCCATACGCGGTCGAATACTTGACCGACGACTGGGCCAGGAAGGCGCGGGCGGTGTCGCAGGGTGCCGTGAACACGCGGGTGCCGACCGGGTTGAACAGATCGCCGCAGCCTGCCTTGTCGGCGACGACCTCGACCTTGGTCGCCTCGATCGCCTTCTCCAGCGCCGGGTTGGCGTTGGAAGAGATCATGCGGAAGATCGGGAAGAAGGTCAGCGCCGCGATCAGGCAGCCGGCAAGGATGATCGGCTTGCGGCCGATCTTGTCGGACAACCAACCGAACACGATGAAGAAGCCGGTACCGAACACCAGCGACCATGCGATCAAAAGGTTGGCGGTGTAGCCGTCGACCTTCAGGATCGATTGCAGGAAGAACAGCGCGTAGAACTGGCCAGTGTACCAGACCACGCCCTGACCCATGGTGCCGCCGATCAGCGCCAGGATGACGATCTTGGCATTGCTCCAGTCGGCGAAGGCTTCGGTCAGCGGGGCCTTGGAGCCTTTGCCTTCGTCCTTCATCTTCTGGAAGATCGGCGATTCGTTGAGGCGCAACCGGATCCAGACCGAGACCCCGAGCAGGAGGATCGACACCAGGAACGGAACACGCCAACCCCAGGCGGCGAATTCGGCTTCGCCGATCGTCGTGCGGGTAAACAGGATCACCAGCAGCGACAGGAACAGGCCGAGCGTGGCGGTGGTCTGGATGAACGAAGTGTAGTAGCCGCGCTTGCCGTGCGGCGAATGCTCGGCCACGTAAGTGGCGGCTCCGCCATACTCGCCGCCGAGCGCGAGACCCTGCGCCAGGCGCAGCCCGATCAGGATGACCGGCGCCGCAAAGCCGATCGTCGCCGCGTTGGGCAACAGGCCGACGATGAAGGTCGACAGGCCCATGATCAAGATGGTGACGAGGAAGGTGTATTTGCGTCCGACGATGTCGCCGATGCGGCCGAACACGATGGCGCCGAAGGGACGAACCAGGAAGCCGGCGGCGAAGGCGAGCAGCGCGAAGATGTCGCGGGTTGCCGGCGGATAGGCCGAGAAGAACTGGGCGCCGATAATGCCGGCGAGCGATCCGTAGAGGTAGAAGTCGTACCATTCAAAAACGGTACCGAGCGATGAAGCGAGAATGACGAAACGTTCGTCCTTCGTCATGCCTCCCGTTCTGACTTTTTCGGTTACTGCCATGGTGGACATTTTCGATCACTCCCAATTTTTTCTTGAATCACGCACATGTGCGTTGCGTCAGATCGACGCGTAGTTGGGAGCCTCCTACATGTTCGGGAAGCATGCCCCAATAGTACTTTCGGCTGGCATCGATTCGCAGTGCGTGCGACCGGCTTGTCAGGCGCGGTCGCGCGCTCGCATGATTTCAACTGCTCAATCGGCGAGTAGTGCTGATTCTATCGGGAGAAAATCACCTTCGCGTTCGAGGTCAGGGCCTTTGAAAAGGTCTCTGCCCACCGTCGCATTCATCCATTCAATTAAACGAAAGTCGGGACCTTGCTGCACGCGGGAAACCCGGCCGGCTGCCGGCGCAGTCTCAAACTAAAGTCCAATGACGGAGAAGAACAGCGCGATGGACCACATCACAATGGATATGATTGCGGTCCAGCGCGCGAACGAAAAATAAATCTCCCGCATGAGCGTTGAAACCGTCTCTTGCGCGAAGGCCTGGGGCGGACGGTTTTCCTTGGGGAGGTAGAGCCACATCTCGGTGCGGCGGTGATCCTTGGTCCGGGCTTCATGGGCTTTCAGCACCAGAACAAGCGTCATCACCATGCTCAGTAAACCTCCCGCCTGAAAGGAGGAACGCGGGAGGAAGGACAGGCCGATCATGACGCAGAAAATAGCCAGCGACGCAAATCCGCATGCGCGCAGCACCGTTTCATAGGCAATACGGCGCATCTCTTCCATGAGCCGCCAACTCCGTCCTTTGCAAGCACTTGAGCCTCAGCGTAGCGCCAAGGTCTCGTGCTCTCAACCTCGGGACCGTCCGGCTAGAGGCCGATTTTGAGAAAATTGCCGGCGGCGGGCAATGCCAGGAGCGCGGTGCTGGCGAGCCAGATCCAGAGCGATACATTGTTTGATTCCGACGCACCGGTGACCCGCTCGTAGATTGCCGCCGGAATTCCGCCGAGAATGACTGTTGCAGTGGAGACCATCAACGATGCGAACATCAGGGTCAGCGACAGGTTCCCAAACAGCAGTGGCCCGGCAATGGGCTGGACATAGAGCAGCGCGAAAATCAGCCAGAGCTGGTTGAATATGCCGTTGATCATTCCAAAGAACGCGATTCCGATGAAATAGAAATTGCGATTCATGACGCCGCTCCGCCGAACCGGGGAGCAAGATTCAACAGCAGCAATGTATAGTGGAACACGACGCGCAGCCAGAACAGCCAGACAAAGCCAAACAGCCAGAGCACGGCGGGGGCCGTGACCTTCGGGGTGACGATCGAGAGCACGGCGATCACGGGATCGGTGAACCGGCAGAAGAATCGCCAGATATAGTTCGGCGAATCCGCATCGACCATCAGACCGAGCAGGAAGCGGCCGAGCATCGTGTACATCAACGCCGCCAGAATGAAATTCGGCAGGTGGAAATACCAATAGTTGGCCATTGAAGTTGCAATATCCAAAGTCCGAGTCTCCTACGGTGCTCCAGCAATCGACGAACCGGGATATGTGACACGCAGATGCTCGAGGCGAACAATGGCAAGCGGCGACTCTCCCGGCAAGGGCGGACGCGAGGTCGCGGAAAAGAAAACGGGGCCCCGAAAGGCCCCGTTTGCCAAGATGTGTTGCAGTGCTCTCAGGTCGTCTTCTCTTCGAGCACCGTCCTGCCCCGCGGCTTGCGGATATCGTCGACATAGGCCTGCATTTCCTGCGACGGTTCCTTGCCGAGCAGACTGACGACGTAGATGACCGCGAAGCCGAGCGGCGCTCCCAACAACCCGCAGGCGATGTTGGTGAGGTCGAACCAGCCGACCTTGTTGGCCAGCGGGTGGGCGAGTGTCGGGAAGCTTTCCATGGCGTTGGGCAACGCCATGGCCTTCACGATGTCGACCAGCGGCGCTCCCGTCAGCGGGTTCGTCAGCGAGGTCATGCCGAAATACTTCACACCGGCGCCCGGGAAGTAGCGGGATGTCACGAGATAGAACAGGCACAGTCCGAAGCCGGCAATGATGCCGCAGACCGCGCCGGTCGCCGTCGTGCGTTTCCACCAGACGCCCATCACGAGTGCCGGGAAGTTGCCGGCCATCGCAAGCGAGAACGCCCAGCCGACCATGGCCAGGATGTCCGCCGGCTTGGTTGCCGCCGTCGCGGCCGCGACCACGGCGACGACCAGCAGCAGTACGCGGGCGATCATCAGCCGACGCACGGTCGGCGCGTTGGGGTCGATCATCTTGTAGTAGACGTCGTGCGACAACGCGTTGGCGATGGCGAGCAACAGCCCGTCAGCGGTGGACAGCGCGGCGGCGAGACCGCCGGCGGCGACCAGGCCCGAGATCACATAGGGAAGTCCCGCGATCTCCGGAGTGGAGAGCACGATCACGTCCGTATTGATCACGAAGTCCTGCAGTCTGACGAGACCGGGATGACCGGCAATCGCCTTGCAGGCCGCGACGATCGCATCGATGCTGGCAGCGTTCTTGCCGCAGATCTGGATCAGTCCGAGTTCGCCCCAATTGAAGATCCATGGGCGAATGGCCGTCAGATCCCGCCCGATGATGTTGGTGTAAACTTCCAGCTTCGAGAATGCCGCGTAGGCCGGCGCCGAGAAGTACAGCAGGAAGATGAACAGCAGCGACCATGCCACCGACTGACGTGCTTCACGCACCGACGGGGTGGTAAAGTAACGCATCAGGATATGCGGCAACGAGGCCGTGCCCACCATCATGCACATGATGATCGCGAAGAAGTTCAGCGGGCTGTAGTTGATGAACGGCGAGATATGTGGCTTGAGGTTTGCGACCGTCGCAAGACCGGTCGCAATCATTTGCTGCTCCCGCGCGGTAATATCGGCGATCGCTTGCCCGTAGGTGAGTTCCGGAATCGGAATTCCGTACTTCTTGGTGGACAGGATCACGATCGGAGTCAGATAGGCGATGATCAGCACGATGTACTGGGCCACCTGGGTCCAGGTCACCGCCCGCATGCCGCCCAGCATCGAGCAGACCAGAATGCCGACAAGGCCGGCGAAAACCGCGATCTCGAACTGCATCCCGAGGAATCGCGAGGCGATGAGGCCGGTGCCGTAGATCTGCGCCGTCACATAGGTAAAGGAGCAGGCAACCAGCACGATCACGCCCAGTCCGCGGGCGAAATTGCCGCCGTACCGGAATGCCAGGAAGTCAGGCACCGTATAGGCGCCGAACTTGCGCAGGTAAGGTCCGATCAGGATCGACACCAGCACGAATCCGCCGGTCCATCCGAGCACCCATGCGATGCCGTCGTAACCCAGCAGGAACAGGGTGCCGGCCATGCCGACGAAGGAGGCCGCCGACATCCAGTCGGCGCCGGTAGCCATGCCGTTATAAAAGGCTGGCACGCTGCGGCCGGCGACGTAGTATTCGGAGACCTGTGCCGTTCGCGAGAGCACGCCGATGATGGCATAGACCGCGAGCGTGAAGAACACGAACAGGTATCCGAGGAACCGGTTCGGAACACCCATCTGCTCGAGCACTGCGATCAAAATGATGAAGGCGAGAAAGCCTCCGGTGTAGATGCTGTAGACCCGCCCAAGGTTGTTGAGAAAGTCGGAGCTGCCTGATTTTGTAGCCATGTCCGTTTCCCCTTAGTCTTCCTCGGCAAAGCCGAATTCGCGGTCAATCTTGTCCTGCTGTTTCGCGAAGAGGAACAGCATGACCACGAACACGATGAGCGATCCCTGCGCGGCCATGTAGAAGCCGAGCGGGAAGTTGAGGATCGGAACCGTGATCTTGTTGAGCGGCGTCACGAACATGTGGATGATGAAGCCGAAAAAGAACCAGACCGCGAGATGCGTAAACATCAGACGCGAGGTCTTTGCCCAGTGGGCTTCTTCTCTTTGTTTCAGGTCGTTGGTGTCAGTCATGGGCTGCAAATCCTCCTTCAAAACACCGTCCGCACATGCGCCGGATTGAATGATCGAGGGGAATGCAAATCCCGCCAGTGCGGCGTCCCCCCTGCCGCGTTCCAACCGGTCTTGTGCCGGTTTGGAAACAATCAAGGCTAACACTACAATTGTCGGGCCTTTATTATACTTTTGGTGGGGTGAAGATTGCTGCAGTTGCTAACTGCGATGCAGCGTTGAGAACATTGAACTTGGCAGGCATCAGATAGGCTAAGCTAACGAAGTAATCTGGGTCGATCAGGCAGGAAAAGACCGCGATGAAACTGTTCGAAAAATTGTTTCGCCCCCGTCCGCCGATTCGCGGCCGGGAGGCGCTGGCGGACTTCATCGACGCGCAATCGGCCTTCATCGTGCAAAAGGGGATCTACGAATATTCGCGCGCGCGTGCCGGTCACTACGCCAAGGTTCTGTTTGCCGAAGCGGGATTCAAGCATTCTGTTGAGCTCGCTCGCTGGCAGGCCTTTCCGCTGGGCCTCTCGATGGTAGGCGAAATGGTCAATGGGGTGCTGACTTCCCAAGCCGACGGAATGCAGCGCCGGGAAATACTCGACCAGCTGATTATCGTCGTTCTCTCGGTTTTCGACCGCTATCCGGTTCCTCCATCGATCGGAGAAGAAGCCTGGCGTGCAGCGCGCAGCGATCTGGCGCATCGGCTCGATCTGGCCGGCGGGCACGCGCCCAAGCGCGTGATGGACATTCCCGATCCGCTGGCGGAAACCTATTTCGCAATGATGCCGATCCACGAAAAGCTGCGCGGACGGGATTTCCAGACGACGCGCAATTACCTTCGTGTCTGCCTATGCAACATCCACGATGAATTGATCGCGCGCATGGACAAGACAGCCCTGGAACGGGCATTGACCGCGGGTGCCGCGGCATAATTTTCGATTACGCGGATGCGGCTGCCGGCAGGGGGTGGGGCGATGGACAGGACGAGTGGCGGCACCCCGCTTTTGTCGCTCGACGCCGTTGTCATCGATAGCGAAACCACCGGGCTCGATCCGCGCAAGGCGCGGATGATCGAGCTTGCCGGCGTGCGACTGTCCGGCGGCAAGCTTGCCGGCGACAACTCGTTTCGTCGATTGCTGCGGCCAGCCGGCGAATTGATCCCCGCCGAGACGACCCGCATTCATGGCATCGACGATGCCATGGTCGCGGAATCGCCGCTGTTCGCGGACGTCTGGCCGGATTTCAAGGCGTTTCTCGGTAAGGCCGTGGTGATCGGGCATACGGTCGGGTTCGATCTTGCCGTGCTGAAGCGCGAATGCGATCTCGCCGGTCTGGCTTGGAAGCGCCCACGCACGCTCGACACGCGGCTTTTGGCGCAGATCGCCGCACCGGAACTGGCCGGCTATACGCTCGAGACGCTCGCCGCCTGGCTGGATGTGGACGCCACCGACCGGCATTCCGCCCTCGGCGACGCGAAGACGACCGCGCGGGTGTTTCTGGCGCTGGTGCCGAAGCTGCGCAACCACGGTATCCGGACCATTGCCGAAGCCGAACGGGCCTGCCTCGCGCTGACGTCCGTACTCGACGACCAGATGCGGATCGGCTGGATCGATGCCGTCGAGGCTCCGGCGCGTGCCGATGCGGAACGAACGCTGGAACGCTTCGACAGCTACGCCTATCGGCATCGCAATCGCGACATCATGCGGACGCCCCCGGTCTTCGTGGGATCCGGCATTTCGGTTCACGACGCCCTCGCGCGGCTGGCGAAGGAGAAAATATCGTCGGTATTCGTGCGGTCGCGTGCTGGTTCCGGCGTCGTCAAGGCGGCGGAGGCGGGCATTGTCACGGAACGCGATCTGCTGCGCGCGGTCGCCCGGCATGGCGCCGCCGCGCTCGACTTGCCGGTCGGGCAGATCATGAGCCGGCCGCTCGCAGCGGTATCAGCGGATGCTTTCGTCTATCGCGCCATCGGCCATATGAACCGTCTCAAGACCCGCCATCTCGGCGTCGTCGACGAAGCCGGCCGCGTGGTCGGCGCGATATCCGCGCGGGACCTGCTGCGGCTGCGCGCCGGGGAGGCCATATCGCTCGGCGACGAGATCGACGATGCGGCGGACGCGCACGCCCTGGCGGTGGCCTGGGCCAAGCTGCCGCGGGTTGCGCAATCGCTGCTGGCGGAGGGGCTGTCCGGCCGCGACATTGCGGAGGTGATTTCCCGCGAACTCGGCGCGCTCACCGGGCAGGCCGCCGTGATCGCCGAGCGGATCATGCGGGAGCGTGGCGAAGGCGCCCCCCCGTGCGGCTATGCCCTGGTCGTGCTCGGATCCGCCGGGCGCGGCGAAAGCCTGCTGGCGATGGACCAGGACAATGCCGTCATTTTCGAACAGGGCGAGCCGGAGGGCGACGAGGATCGCTGGTTCGCGGCGCTCGGGGCCCATGTCGCCGATATCCTGCATGAGGTCGGCGTGCCCTATTGCAAAGGCGGCGTGATGGCGAAAAATGCGGCCTGGCGCGGCTCGGTCGCAACGTGGCGGAATCGCATCGACCACTGGATCATGCGCTCCAATCCCGGCGATCTGCTGTCGGTCGATATTTTCTTCGACCTGCGGGCCGTTCATGGCGACGGCAGCCTCGCCGTCGCCGTGAGGCAGGCTGCCTTCGATGCGGCCGAGGGCCAGGTCGCGTTCGCCAAGCTTCTGGTCGAGGACATCCGCACGCCTTCCAGCCTGAAATTCTTCGGCGGTATCCGCACCGTGGGTGGCCGCATCGACCTCAAGATGGCCGGACTGTTCGGCCTCGTCGCCGCGGCCCGCGCCATCGCGATCCGCCATCATGTGATGGACCGGTCGACACCGGCGCGATTGGGGCGCGTCAAGGAGCTCGTTCACGTCAGCGAGACCGACCTCGATGCGCTGGGCGAGGCCCAGGGCGTGTTTCTGGATCTCATCGTGTCGCAGCAGGTCGAGGATATCGCCCATGGGACACCGCCCTCCAACGCCGTCGCCGTGAAGCGGTTGTCGGCCCGCGACCGTGATCGATTGCGCGTGGCGCTTGAAGCGGTCGCGGCCATCGATGATCTGACCCGCGATCTCCTGTTCAAGGATTGAGGCAGGCTCACCCGGCGCCCAATGCTGTTTTTGCGCTGCACAATGCCCCAGCCGTTCCCAGCCCGATTAACTGCCTTGGCGCATGCCGGGAATGTTGCCTTGCAAGAAGCTTCCTGTCAGTGGACAATCACTTCGAAAAACTCGCTTGGCAGGCCTTCTACAAAGCGGTCAAGGGTTTGCCGCAACGCTTCGCCGGAAATCAATGACTGCTCCTGCCAGCACCCACCTCGTCATCGCCGATGATCATCCGCTGTTTCGCGACGCCCTGCGACAGGCGGTTGCAAGCGTCGTGGCGTCGGCGAAGGTCGACGAAGCCGGCACCTTCGACGAGTTGACCGCGCTGCTCGAGCAGGATTCCGATGTCGACCTGGTCATGCTCGATCTGACGATGCCGGGCATCTCGGGCTTCTCCGGCCTGATCTACCTGCGCGCGCAATATCCGGCGATCCCCGTGGTGATCGTCTCCGCCAGCGACGATGCCGGTACGATCCGCCGTTCGCTGGATTTCGGCGCCTCCGGTTTCATTCCCAAGCGGTTCGGAATCGAGACGCTGCGCGACGCGATCAAGAAGGTCATGGACGGCGACGTCTGGATACCGCCGGATACCGATCTCTCATCCACCGCCGACCCCGACATGACGCGCCTGCGCGACCGGCTGGTGACGCTGACCCCGCAGCAGGTGAGGGTGCTGATGATGCTGTCGGAAGGTTTGCTCAACAAGCAGATTGCCTATGAGCTCGGCGTGTCGGAAGCGACCATCAAGGCGCATGTATCGGCGATCCTGCAAAAGCTCGGCGTCGAGAGCCGCACCCAAGCCGTTATCGCCGCGGCGAGAATTTCCGGCGGCCAGTGGCGGCAGGGCACGCCGTCACCGCAGTAAATCAGGCCGGCGCTACTCCGCGGCCACCATCTGCTGGGTGCGCCACTGACCGAGCAGCGCCCGCAGCGATGCCGGCTTGACCGGCTTGTTGAGTACCGCAATTTTCTCCTCTCGCGCCGCAGCCTGCACATGCGGACTGCGATCGGCGGTGATCAGGATCGCCGGAATGTTATCGCCGAACCGGCGGCGGATTTCCCGGATCGCGGCGACGCCGTTGCCGCGGTCGAGGTGATAATCGACCAGAAGGCCGGTGACCCTTCTGCCGGCGGCCTCGATCGCTTCGATCGCGGCATCGGGGTCGCCCACCGCGATCACCTCGGCGTCCCAGGCCGTGAGCAGCGTCTTCATGCCGTCCAGGATCGCCGGATCGTTCTCGATGCAAACGATCAGCGAGCCGCTCATCGGCGTCCGCGAAAGCGGCGTCGCGCTGGTGACCGCCGCGGTGTGATTGATGGCGCTGGCGATCGGCACCGTCACCGAAAAGCACGAACCGCCGCCGGCATTGGAGTCGAGCGCGAGGCCGTGGTTGAGCACGCGTGCCAGGCGCTCGACGATCGACAGTCCGAGCCCGAGGCCGCGTGCGATCCGCGCGCCCTGTTCGAGCCGGTGAAACTCCTTGAAGATCTCGCCGCGCTTGACGAAGGGAATGCCGACGCCGGTGTCATAGACGGCGATCTGCAGCGACTGGCCGTGACGCCGGCAGCCGACCAGCACGCGCCCGCGCGGCGTATATTTGATGGCGTTGGAGATCAGGTTCTGCAGCAGCCGGCGCAACATCAGGCGATCGGATTCCACCGGCAGCGAACACGGCATGAAGGTCAGCTTCAGCGCCTTGGCCCTGGCAATCGGCGCAAACTCGATCTCGAGCGAACGCATCATGTCGCCGATCTTGAAGCTCGAGATCGACGGCGTCATGGCGCCGGCGTCGAGCCGCGAGATGTCCAGTAGCGCGCCCAGGATTTCCTCGATCGCCTCCAGCGAATCGTCGATGTTTTCCACCAGCCGGGAATCCTCGCCGCCGTTCTGGCGTTCCACGAGGCTGGTAACGTAGAGCCGCGCCGCATTGAGCGGTTGCAGGATGTCGTGGCTCGCCGCCGCCAGGAAGCGGGTCTTCGAGATGTTGGCGTCCTCGGCGGTGCTTTTCGCCAGCGCCAGTTCCGAATTCAGCCGGGTGAGTTCCTCGGTGCGGTCCCGCACTCGCTTTTCCAGGGTCGCATTGGCGCGTTCCAGCGCTTCGGCAGCTTCGAAGGAGGGGGTGACGTCGGAAAAGGTGATGACCAGCCCGCCGCCGGGCATCCGGTTGGAGCGCACCTCGATCACCATGTGACGGTCCGGCAGCCGTTCCAGGTAGGACTCGCCCTCGGTGGTATAGGCGGCCAGGCGCCTCTCCACGAAAGCTTCGTCATAGCCGGAATCCGGGGAGCTGATCGATCCCATGAATTCGAGGATTTCCCGCAGGGGAATTCCGATCTGCACGAGGTGCAGCGGTAACCCCAGGATTTCGCCGAATTGCCGGTTGGAACAGATCAGCTGCAGCTCGGCGTCGAACACCGCAATCCCCTGCCGCACATGGTTCAGCGCGGTCTGCAAGATCTCGCGGTTGAAATGTAGCGCGGCGTGGGAATCGTCGAGCAGCTTGAGCGCGGCCTTGGCGGAGACGGTGCGCTTGCGCAACAGCAGCGACATCACCAGCCGCGAGGATGCCGCCCCGATCGACGAGGCGATCAGATGCTCGGCATGCTGCAGCAATTCGAAGTCGGCCGTCGCGGCCGGTTCGAGAATCGTGTTGCGGGCGACGGCGAAGGCCTCGAACGAGTGGCGGGCGCGCTCGGGGCCGAGATACTGCGCCACCGTGCTCTGGATGTCCTGCACGGTCACGGTGGTGCGCCAGCGTCGGAACGTCGGCGTCATCGGCGCCAGCGCGTTCGGCGCAAACAGATCCGCCTGCAACCGCTCGATCGAGGACGGCTGGCGCGCCAGCGACAGCGCGACATAGGCCAACAGGTTGAGCGCCAGCGACCACAGGACGCCGTGCAGCAGCGGCGGTAGATCGGCGCCGAACAAGGCCCGCGGGCGCAACGCCTCGATGCCGAACGGACCGTGCTGCAGCAGCAGCATGCCGGCGGTGTTGCCTTCCAGGAAGCTCGGGAGAAACAGCGTGTAGGCCCAGACCGCAGCGCCGACCAGCATGCCCCCCATGGCGCCCCGCGCGGTGGCGCGGCGCCAGAACAGCCCGCCGAAGAACGACGGTGCGAGCTGCGCGACCGCCGCGAAGGACAGCAGCCCGATCGACGCCAGCTGGGCGTTACCCAGCGCGCGATAATAGAGATAGGCCATCACCATGATGGCGAAGATCGCAAGGCGGCGGACCCTGAGCAGGAAGTCGCCAAAATCCTTCCGGCCCGCACGCGACTCCGGGCTTCGCTGCAACACCAGCGGCACCACGATATCGTTCGAGACCATGATCGAAAGCGCGACGCATTCCACGATCACCATGGCGGTCGCCGCCGAAAGACCCCCGATAAAGACGATAATGCTGAGCAAGGGAGAATTCGCCTTCATCGGCAGCGCCAGCACGTACATGTCGCTGTCGACCGCGCCGAACGGGAAGGTCACAAGCCCGGCGAGCGCGATCGGAATCACGAACAGGTTGATGGCGACCAGATACAGCGGGAACAGCCAGCGCGCCCGGCCGACCTCGGCATCGCTGGAATTCTCGACCACGCTGACGTGAAACTGGCGCGGCAGCAGCATGATCGCGAAGAACGACAGCAACGTCATGGTGGCGAAATTGCCGATCGAGGGCGTGTACTCGATGGCTCGCACCGCCTCCGGGCTCTTCATCGCGCGTTCGATCAATTCCACCGGGCCGAACATCCAGAATGTGACGAAGGCGCCGGCGGCGATAAACGCCACCAGCTTGACGATGGATTCGGTGGCGACCGCCAGCATCAGGCCGTGCTGATGTTCGGTCGCGTCGGTCTGGCGGGTGCCGAACAGCACCGCAAATACCGCCATCGCCAGCGTCACGATCAGCGCGATATCGCCGATCAGCGGCATCGAGGAGAAGATCTGGTCTTCGCTCAGAATCGTTCCGAGCGAGGACGCCACGGCCTTGAGCTGCAGCGCGATGTAGGGCACCGAGCCGACGATCGCGATGACTGCGACGGTGGCGGCGACCGCCTGGCTCTTGCCGTAGCGGGCGGCGATGAAATCGGCGATCGAGGTGATGTTTTGCGATTTCGCCAGCTTGATGACGCGGCGCAGCAGCGGCGTGCCGAGCGCGATCATCAGCACCGGGCCGATGTAGATCGCGAGAAAATCGACGCTGGTGCGGGTGGCGAATCCGACCGAGCCGAAGAACGTCCAGGACGTGCAGTAGATCGCCAGCGACAGCGGATAGATCA
Source organism: Bradyrhizobium sp. (assembly GCA_049286845.1). GTDB lineage: Bacteria > Pseudomonadota > Alphaproteobacteria > Rhizobiales > Xanthobacteraceae > Bradyrhizobium. The sequence continues at coordinate 21,316 of JBAQER010000982.1, read as the reverse complement.
GCGCGCTGGCACGGCCGCGCTGGGTCGGCGAGAGGCGGTCGCCGTAGCTGGCGACGAGGAACAGGAAGCCGATGTAGCCGAACGCGGCTGCGATCACGCCCCAGTCATGCAGCATTGCTGCTTACCTCCCTCACGATCGCGGCGCCGCCAGCGGCGGCAGCCGTCGCGGCAGGCACTATAAACGGATTGGGCCGGCAGCGCATCGCGCCGCCAGCCCAAATTTCCGATTTTGGCGGGGCTTACTCGGCCGCGAGCGATTTTTCGTTGAGCGGCAGGCCGAGACGTTCCCAGACCTGCAGCAGCGCCTCGGCGAGCTGATCGATCAGGCCGTCATCGTGATAGGGCGAGGGGGTGATCCGCAGCCGCTCGCTGCCCTTGGCGACCGTGGGGTAGTTGATCGGCTGGATGTAGATGCCGTGCTCTTCCAGCAGGATATCGCAGGCCTGCTTGCACTTTTCGGGGTCGCCGACGAACAGCGGCACGATATGGGTGTCACTCGACATCACAGGCAGGCCGGCGGCGGTGAGGATCGCCTTGACACGGGCGGCGCGGTCCTGGTGGCGCTCGCGCTCCCAGTTCGAGGTCTTCAGATGCCGGATCGCAGCGGTGGCCGCCGAACAGATCGCCGGCGGCAGCGCGGTGGTGAAGATGAAGCCGGGGGCGTAGGACCGGACGGCGTCGATGATGTCGGCCTTGCCCGCGATATAGCCACCGAGGCAGCCGAACGCCTTGGCGAGCGTGCCTTCGAGGACATCGATCCGGTGCATGACGCCGTCGCGCTCGGCGATGCCGCCGCCGCGCGGGCCGTACATGCCGACCGCATGCACCTCGTCGACATAGGTCATCGCGCCGTAGCGCTCGGCAAGATCGCAGATCTTCGCCAGCGGTGCGACGTCACCGTCCATCGAATACAGGCTCTCGCAGGCGATCAGCTTCGGCCGGTCGGGACCCGCGGCAATCAGCAACTCTTCCAGATGCGCCATGTCGTTGTGGCGGAAGATCTGGCGTTCGCAGCCGGCCTGGCGGACACCTTCGATCATCGAATTGTGGTTGAGCGCATCCGACAGGATCAGGCAGTTCGGAATGAGTTTGGCGATCGTCGAGATGCCGGTCTGGTTCGAGACGTAGCCCGAGGTAAACAGCAGCGCGGCTTCCTTGCCGTGCAGGTCGGCCAGTTCGGCCTCGAGCTGCACCAGCGGATGATGGGTACCGGCGATGTTGCGGGTGCCGCCGGCGCCGGTGCCGACCCGGGTGGCGGTCTCGACCATGGCGCCGACCACCTTCGGATGCTGGCCCATGCCGAGATAATCGTTGGAGCACCAGATCACGACGTTGCGCGGCCCCTTCGGGGAATGCCACACCGCGTGCGGGAACCGGCCCGCGATCCGCTCGAGGTCGGCGAAAACCCGGTAGCGCCGTTCGTCATGCAAGCGGCTGAGGGCGGTGCTGAAGAATTTGCTGTAATCCATTGCAAAACCTGAAACGGAAGCTGGGCCGGAGCGGCGCAGCCCTTTTTAGAGCGTTTCCAGGTTTGCTGTCGAGCCGAATCGGGCTTTCAGCCGCTCAACGGGTAGGGGGCGGGTTGCTTCCAGCGCGGACCAAAACTTGATCCTGATCAACGCGCTGAGCGCGTTTTGCTGTCGTCGGTTACCAGCGGAAGTCAGGTGGTCCTGAAACGCAGCACACCATCGGTTACTTCGGAGGTCAGCCGGCCCTCGACCAACATATAATTGACATGGGCGATCAGTTCGCCGGCGGCGAAGCCCATCTGGTGCACGTCGAGCACGTGCTTGTGGAACACCACCGGCACCAGTTCCTTCGAGGTCTGCGGGGTTTCCCGGCAGGCCTCGGCGATCAGCCAGCAACGCTCCTCGTGGTGATCGGCCAATTGCTTGATCCGGGTCTTCAGGCCGTAAAACGGCACGCCGTGGCCGGGCAGCACCAGCACGTCATAGGGCAGCGTGGTGGTCAGGCTCGCCAGCGAGGCCAGATATTCGCCGAGCGAATTCTGGTCGGGCTCCACCGCCCAGACGCTGACATTGGGAGAAATCTTGCTCAGCACCTGATCGGCCGACAGGAACAGCTTGTCGGCGGCGCAATACAGCATCACCTGGTCGAGCGCATGACCACCGCCGGTGATGACCTTGAAGCGCCTGGTGCCGATGGAAACCTCGTCGCCATGCGAGATGCGGCGATAGGACGGCGGCAGGGTGGACACCCGCTTCAGGTAATCCTGGCCACGGCCGAGCAGCTTGTCGGTCAGACTCTCGTCCATGCCGTGACGGCGGAAGAACAGCCGCTGCGCGTTGCGGCGCTCCTCGGTGCCGCGGTTCTGGTGATAGACCGACTGCAGATACTCCACCTGCGACATCTCGAGCGGGCAGTCGAAGCGCTCGACGATCCATCCCGCGAGCCCGACATGGTCGGGATGCGAATGGGTCACGATCAGCCTTGTGACTTTCACGTGGCTGAGCGGGCCCTCGAACAAGGCGGTCCAGGCCGCGATGGTTTCCTCATTGCCGAAACCGGAATCCACCATCGCCCAGCCGTCGCCGTCGGCGAGCAGGTAGATGTTCACGTGGTTGAGACGGAACGGCAGCTTGAGCCGGACCCACAATACCCCGGGCCTCACCTCGACCACCTGATCGTGGCCGGGATGATTTTCCCAGGGGTAGCGCAGCGCCTCGGCCGAGGACTGTACCGTGTCTGTTTTTGAATGCATCGTTCCGGCTTCGCGATTGTTGTTATCGACTTAACCGCACAATCGGCGCGGCGCCAGCCGAAAAACAATCGCGATTTTCGCAAACGCGGGGAACGCGGGCTCTAAGACCCGCAAAATCCGGCGCCAACCATGCGCCGGACGCGGAGGCCGCGGCCTGCGGCGCATGGCGAAAACAACATCCTTCGCCGGAAGATTGCTCAGGCCACTCGGATGTTTCCGAGGAACACGTCGATTTCCGAACGCAGCATGTCGGCCTCTCGGCGCAGCGCGTCGGACGCGCTCAGCACCGCGCTGGCGGCCGTGCCAGCCTCGGTCGAGGCGGTAGAGACGCCGACGATGTTGCTGGAAACCTCGGCGGTTCCGCCGGCGGCATGCTGGATGTTGCGGGCGATTTCCCGCGTCGCCGCACCCTGCTGTTCGACCGCGGCAGCGATCGCGGCGGTGACCTCGTTGATCTCGCTGATCGTGGTGGAGATGTTCCTGATGGCGCCGACCGCCGATGTCGTCACGGTCTGCATGCTGGAGATCTGCTGGCGGATTTCGTCGGTCGCCTTCGCGGTCTGGTTGGCGAGGCTCTTCACCTCGGAAGCGACCACGGCAAATCCCCGGCCGGCTTCGCCGGCGCGCGCGGCCTCGATGGTGGCGTTGAGCGCGAGCAGGTTGGTCTGCGAGGCGATGGTCTGGATCAGGTCGACCACGACGCTGATGCGGCCGGCGTTTTCGGCGAGGCCCTGCATGGTGGCGTCGGTTGTGCCGGCATCATCGACCGCCTTGCGGGCGATTTGCGTCGAAACGATCACCTGGCGGCTGATTTCGGAGATCGAGGACGACAGCTCCTCGGTGCCCGAGGAGACGGTCTGCACATTGACCGAGGTTTCCTCGGCGGCGGATGCCACCGCGCTCACCAGCGCGCTGGATTGATCGGCGGTCGCCGACATGCTCTGCGCCGTGGTCTGCATGGAATTGGCCGAGGTCTGCAGGGCGTCGAGCGCGATACGGACAGTGGCCTCGAATTCGACGATCCGGGCCTCCATGCGCGAGGTGCGCTCGGCCTTGGCGGCGCGGTCCTTGTCCTGATCGGCGGAGAGCGCGCGGGCCTCGATCATGCTCTCGCGGAACACCTGCAGCGAATTGGCCATCGCGGCGATCTCGTCGTGCTGCTTCGAGCGATAGATTTCGGTCTCCAGATCGCCGTCGGACAATAGCTGCATCGAGCGCTGCAGATCGCGGATCCGGCGCAGGATGTTGCGGCCGACATAGAGCCAGACGAACAGAACCGATCCGATCAGGGTCGCGGCGCCGAGTGCAACCATCGCCATGGTCGCCAGCGAGATCTCCTTGCGCGCCTGCCCGGTCGCGGCGTCGGTCTCGCTCCGCACGCCGTCGACGAGCTGCTGCACGCTGATGCCGAGGCCGACATTGAGCTTGCGGGTTTCATCGAGAACGGTCTGGCCGTAATCGGTGGCGTCCAGTTCCTTCTGGCGGATCTTGAAGACGCCGGTCTTGCCCTCGCCCAGCGCCATCAGGCCCGAGGCCGCAGTGTGAAGCGCCGTGATCGCGGAGCTCTTGGGCAACAGATCGAGCGTCTTTTTGACGCGCTGCTGCGCGGTGCGGAATTCCTTGTCGATTGCTTCCAGCGTGTCGCTGCTGTCGGACGACAGCGCGGATATCATGTTGAACGCCATGAGATTGCCACCGGCGACGACATCGCCGATCTGGTCGACGACCTGCTCCGCCTTGGAGGCTTCATCCTGGTTGAAATCGGCGGCGCCGAAGATGCCGGAGAGCTGGGTTTGGGCGCCGATCATCGCGGGAGCGGCGGCCTTGACGAAAGCGGCCTGGGCCGCGCGCACCTTGCCGTAGAGTTTTTCGTGCTGGGCGCCGGCCTCCAGGCGCTCGCGCGCCGCATTGCCGAGGCTCTGGATGGTCTCGTCGATGTTCTTGATGGTCTCGGCGAGGGCTTCGACCACCGCCTTGTCGGCGCCGAGCTGGGTGATCTCGCCGAGCTTGGCCAGCGTGACCGCCTGGGTTTCCTTCATCTTATTGGAGCGCTCTTTGAGCATATCCTCGTTCGAGGAGGCCAGCAGCGCCGGTCCCTGGCTGGCCAGGGTTGCGCTCTGGGCGGAAAGTTGCAGGCTGGCCGCAAGACGGGGAATGTCCTTGCTGCTCAAATCGACCATCGCCTTGCCGAGATGGTCCAGCACCATGCCGGCGCCGGCGCTGATGACGATCGCCATGGCGGCGATCACCGCGAAGGCGGCAAACAGGCTGCCCCTGACTCCCCATCGTGGACGCAGCAAGCCGAACAATCTGCCGAACCCAGGAATCGTGAATCGAATCGCCATGCCGTGCCCCGCCGCTACCTTGGGATGAATCCTCGGCCGGCAGTATCGCGTTACCAGGTTAATAAAATCGGGACGATCTGGACGTCAGCGTGATTTTTGCGCATCGATATCAACAAGGTCAATATTCCGCGATCCGGCATATCCGTTGCGCCGGTTGGTGAAGATCGGTATCGCGCAGCCATCGGGCTCGCCCAGTTGAAGCGATAGTTCAGGCCGGCCTTCAGGGTGTGTTCGTCGTTGCTGAATGCGCCGAACGGCACCAGCGCGGCCGGGGTGACGAACTGGCTGCGGCCGAAATCGTAGTATTGATACTCGGCCTTGGCCGACCAGTTCGGCGCTTAATGGAGCCCTAACGAAAAAAGGCCGGCGTGAAGCCGGCCTTTCGTCTCAGGTTGCGTGCGCGAAGCTACTCAGTACTTCGCGACCACCGGGCCGCCCAGGTTGAAGCGATAGTTGATGCCGGCCTTGAAGGTGTGCTCGTCGTTGCGGGTGCTGCCGAAGCCGGTCAGCACGGCCGGCGTCACGAAGTTGGTCTTGCCGAAGTCGTAGTACTGATACTCGATCTTGCCCGACCAGTTCTGCGCGAACATGTATTCCAGGCCGGCGCCGACGGTGTAGCCGTCGTGATGGCTGCTGTTCAAAGCGAACACCTGCGGCACGCCGCCGAGCGTCAGAGACTCCGTGTAGTCGGAGTAGGCATAGCCGCCCTTGACGTAGAGCAGGCCCGGACCCCAAGTGTAGCCGATGCGGCCGGTCACCGAGCCGAGGCCGCGCTGGTCATGGGTGTAGATGTAACCGGCACCGGCGCCCGTAAAGGTAACGCCGTTGTTGTTGCCGCCGAGCCAGCTGTACTGACCTTCGATACCAACCACCCAGTTCGGAGCGAACTGGTAGTCGGCGCCGGCCTGCAAACCGCCGAGGAAGCGGCCGTCGTCGCCGCTGTTGGTGGTGCCGGCGAAGCCATTGTCGCCGCTGAACGCGCCGCCGATGTGACCGCCGATGTAGAAGCCGGTCCAGTTGTAGATCGGCGCATAGACCGGCGGAGCCTTGGTGTAGGCGGTGCGGGGGCCGAGATCGGCTGCAAGTGCTGGCACGGTCGCGCCGAGAGCGACGAGGGCCACAGTAGCGAGCAGAAACTTCTTCATCAGTTCTAGTCTCCAGAGAGTCATTTTTGATTTTCAGATGAACCGCGAGAGCGGCGTCGTCCATGGGCAGCGCAGTTAGACTGTTTTTGAATAAAATGCTGTCACCCATCGGTCACACCGGACGAGTTACTAACCTGTTGGGGAACAACAATTTTCCGTGATTAATGGCGCCTTAATGAAAGCTAAAAGAAGCCTTAATTGCGGGCCGTATCCGAAAACTGGAAATAGCACGCGGCGTTCAGGCTTTTTTCAGCGCCTGATGCAATTGCGCGACCGCGTCGGTGAGCTGCTCGCGATGCAGAATGTCATCTTTCGGAATCTTTCCGACGGTCGCGGCGAGCTCGCCGAGAATGCCGGCGAGCAGGCCGAAGGAGATGTGCATGTGGATTGATTTGCGAACGTCTTCGGCGCCGGGCCGCTCCAGCACAAAGCCGGTCGGGTCGAGATGCGCCTCGAATCGCGACGAGTGTTCGAAGGTCCCGACATAGAATTTATCCGGATATTCGAGTGCGATCTCAGCCTTGCCTGGAACGGGTCTCGTCATGGGTAGCCCTTGGCCATTGTCGAGCGGCATTCTGGCAGGGGCTGTGACCGCCGCTTTGCGCCAGGTCAGAAAGGCATGCGAGCATTGGCAGGCTTGGCGTCCGCCAACCGGCGCAGATAATTTGTGTCTAGCAGGGCCAGAGCGCCTTGATCGCGGCGCCTATTCCGGCTCTTGTCGGCTTGCCGTGAATTTCCTTGTGTTGCGCCAGCCAGCCGACAATCGACTTCGTCGCAACGTCATTGTCCTTGCTGCGGATCGTACAAACATGCGGTTTGCTCTCCGCCAGATGTTCGATGTCCACCGAAACGATGATGGTCCGGCAATCCTTGAAATGGTCGGTACAGTAGGCGACGAAGTCCGCGGTCTTCTTCGGCGTTCTGGCGAGGACGTCGCTGACCTTCTCCGCCTGGACGGGGGACCCGGAGAAGGCAATCGCTGTTGCTGCAGCAAGGGCGAGTCGCATTGGCTTATCCATTGACCATCTCCCTCATCTGAAATTCCCTTGGCTATCCGGGATCGGGCATAAACGCGGGTATTGTCAGCTCGTAGCTTGAGTTTTTGCAAGTATCGCAATTCGTGGCGGCGGGATCAGAGAGCGACGGCACGGCGGCTGTCACTGTGCTACGTCCTACTCCTCCATAAATGATTTCACCAACACTCTCCACTCAGCTTCCGAGCTGCAAGGCGTGTCTTGTACCTTGCAGACGTGCAACGGCGCAGCTTCGACGAACGTACCGTATTGCTTGTTTTCGTTCAGGTCGTAGAGACGCAGGGTGTTGAAGTTCGTCTTGTCGATCGCCGCACGCGGAACGGTTGTGCTGATTTCCAGATAGAAACACTTGTCGAAGCGAGGGCTGTAATGGCTCTCGTAATTTGCAGTCACGTGAGCCCTCTTTGGGCCCACCGCGTTTGCGCCCCATTCCTTTTCAAAGGTTTGTGCCGCTTGCTTGCCGCATCGCTCCTGCAGTTCGTAAAGCGTCCGATCTGATTGCGCGCGTGCAACGCCGATCGAGAACGTTGCGGCAATCAAGAGCAAGATTTGGCGAAACGCCACTCGGGTCATGCTTCAGTCTTCCCAATATCCGTCAGCGCGTCATGGCGTGGGGGGCGCGTGGCCCCCGGTGGGGGGCCGGTGAAGGCCTCGCGGGATTGAAGTGCCTGTAGCGCGAATTGGCCATGCTGGCTATCATTCCCGGGCCGAGAGCGAAGCCCATGAATGTCAGCGGCCAGGATGTTCACCAGACGCTGGAATACCGGTCAGCCACCGCCATCGTCAGACTGCTTCCGACGGGTCTCTTGCTGATCTTCCTGGGCCTTTTCATATTCGCACTGGTGGACGCCGATCGCGAAACGGTGTGGACGTTCATAGGGGTCGCCCTTTGTTTGGTGACCGGGAGCGCTTTGATCGGGTTTGCGCTCTGGAGACGCTCAAATCCCGGCAAGCCATTATTCACGCTTTCGCCGGCGGGCATCCATTGCCGCATCCCCTGGGTCAAGGAGTTCCCTATCCCCTGGCGCGAAATCCGAGGTGTCGACACGATCGACATCGCAACGGGGTATTGGTCGTTTTTCTGGTTCACCAGAATCCCGACCGCGAAATACAATGTAGTAAACTTCCGCAACGTCACGGTGGTTCTGGTGTCGAAGCAATTCTACGACTCGCGGATCTTTGTCGATTCGTTCTTCCTGCGAGGCCCCGGTTGGAAAGCCAACTTCATTCCGAAAGGCTCACTGGTCCAGATGGCCTTGCACCACGAGCTTGTATCGGTCGAACCGCAGGCGCTCCGCGAAGCGGTCGAAGCACGTTGGCATGCGTTTCGTGATAACCCGGCCGTCGAGCCGGCGAGAACAAGCGTGCCGCGCGTGCCGGCGGCACGGAGGAATACGGGTGCTCCGGGGAATGCTGCGGCTCGCCCCGCGCCGAAGTCAGGCGTCGTGGCGATGGGAGACAATCCGAGGGCGATGCCGTGGTGGGAGGCCGTAAAGATCATTGCTCCGCTGATCGGCATCGCCGCCGTGCTCACCAATCTCGCTGGACTTTGGGAATTGCCAGGGCAGAGCAAGGAGCGCGAAGCGCGAGCCAAGGCGCGCGAAGAACGAAAATACTGGGAGGAGTCGACCAGGCGGCGCGAGGAGGAAACCAGGAAGCGTGATGCGGAGGAAAAGGAGAGACAGCGAATGTTCGAAGAAACAATGAGACGCGCTTTTGGCCGATAGCCGCTTATTTACGAAGAAACTGGTGCTGCCAGACAGGATTGAACTGTCGACCTCTCCATTACCAATGGACATATTTAGCTCTCAGGCTGACTTCGTGGATGTATATGAGAGCTATGACGTTATAAAATAAAGAGCTTTTCGCTTTCCGATCTCACGGGCATCATACCGCTCACACGCCTCTGTGTGGGAAGTTCCTGTGGGAAAGCCATGACCGACGTTATCGAGACGCCCGGAAAGCGCGCCGACAAGATCCGAGAGATCGACACGGTGGCGAAGCGCGCCAAGCTGCCGGCGCGGAAGAACCCGTATTGGCACGGCGTCAGCGGCGGGCGCGGCGGCGTCTCGCTCGGCTACCGGAAGGGCGCTGCGGGCGGCGTTTGGGTGGTAAAGATCGTCATCGACGGCCAGCGAACGGAAGAACGGCTAGGCGCGGCCGCCGACGAGGAAACCCCGCCCGCCGGTTCCCTGAGCTTCCCGGCCGCCGTTTCCGCGGCGCTCGATTGGAGCAAGCAGCAGATCGCGATCGTCGAAGCGAGCGCGGAAGCTACTCGCGATGCCGCCATGCCGACAGTCCGATCGGTTGTCGAAGCGTATGCAGCGCAGAGAAAGAAAGCTGCGGGGGGCCGGCAAACGTCAGTCGCGGCGCTGTTGGCTCATATTCCGGTCGACGGGAAGTTCGCAAAAATACGCTTTGCAAAGTTGACCGAAAAGGCGATCGAGGAATGGCTCGCTCAGCTACAGCGGCGGCCCAAGAGAAAAGGGAAACGGAAGAGCAAATCGACGGGCGTCGATCTGCGACCGCTCGCGCCAAGCAGCCGGAACCGGCTGCTTGGCGATTTGCGCGCGGCGTACAATGCCGCGGCCGGCCGCTACCGTCGTGAGATACCGGGGCACATCCACGCCGAGATCAAAGCCGGCACGCGGAATGAACCGGTCGACAGCGAAGCTCGGAAGCAACTCTTAACTGAAACTCAGGTCCGTGTGATCGTTGGGGCCGCCTTCGAAGTCGACGAGGACTTCGGTTACGTGGTTTTTATTGCGGCCATCACCGGCGCTCGGTACTCGCAAATCGTCCGTCTGACCGTGGCCGACATTCAGATCGGCAAGAATCGCATCATGGTGCCCAGCTCACGAAAGGGTCGGAAGCGGAAGCCGCACCCGCCCGCCGCGGTTCCTGTGCACGCGGACGCAATCGTTCGCCTTAAAGCTCTCGTCATTGGCCGCGCCGGCACTGAGCGATTGCTGACCCGATGGGTTCACAAACGCGTGGCGAAGCCCGCGCGATGGGCAAAAGACAAGCGCCGCCCGTGGGGGCCGGCATTCGAGGTCACCAAGCCTTGGGCGAAGACGATCGAACTGGCCGGCGTTCCTGACGACACGATCATGTACGCTCTGCGCCACACCAGCATTGTGCGGGGCTTGATCGCCGGCCTGCCGGTCCGCCTGGTCGCCGCCCTGCACGATACCTCTGTCGCCATGATCGAGAAGCACTATTCGGCTTTTATCACCGACATGTCGGACGAACTGGCGCGCCCGCACGCGATCACGTTCACCACGCCGCCGCTTGCTCAGGCCGCCGAATAGTCTGGGTTTGACGGTCGATTTCTGTCTTGCAGGCCCCGGGCATATAGAATTGGCGAACTCGCACCTATGAGCGCGCCAATGTCCGAAAAGCAATCGACCTGGTCGAACTGCTCAACGTTGCCGAAGTGTGGACGCCTTCAGATCGCGGAAAAGAGGCCCGCGCGAAACGCTCGGCGACGCGAGAAAAGGGCGTTTGAGCAAGGAGCGCGAGAACAGCACGTATGCTAGTTGTATGCAATTTTATTGGCTTTCTTTGATTCACGAAGTCATGCGCGTCAGTGTATGCCATAGACGGCATGGAGGATTTTTGTTATAGGATGACGCATCGGCTGCGCTGTCCTGAGTTAATGACTTTGCAAGTTTTCCTGAAGCGGTCCGAGCCCAACAACCCCCCTCGCTTCAGGAGGCTCGTTTTCAATGGTCAAAAGCTCGACGACTGCCGAGAAGCAGCCAGCCGCTGCAGTTCCCCAAACGCCGTGGCGCGAACGCCCGCTTCAAACAATGAAGGTGGCGGCTGAACTGTGCGGCGTTTCTATCGCGTCCCTTTACCGCTTTTCCGACGAAGGTCGATTGACGTTGCGCCGCCTGGGCGGCCGCACCTTGGTCGAGACGAAGAGCCTGATCGCCCTGGTCGACAGCGCGGCCGCGTGGACGCCTTACGATCGCGGTAAAGAGGCGCGCACCGCTCGCAAGACGGCCGCTCGTGCGGCGCTGCAGGGTTGAGTATCGCAGCGGTGGAAAGTTCGCAGGGGGCTCGAGTCTACGTTTCAAGCCGAGCGGCCAGTTCGATCGTTGGGCCGGGATTGAGCGCCATCCGGGCCATCCGGGCGAGCTGCGACCTTTGGGACGAGAGGACGGCCGCCGTGACGCCGGTGTTCGATCGCATCGGACAGCAGCTTGACGCTGCGATTTGCCAGCCCGGCATGGATCAGTTTTTCACTGCCGAGACGCGGCAGATTGTCGTCGCAATTAGCGATGCAAGGTGGCGTAACGCCGTCCTTTTCACCGCATACAGCGAGCACGACGTTCGGCCCGTCTCGCTCAGCGCGCACGCGGCATTAAAGGCCTCGATCGCCGATTGCAAAGATGCCGGCCACATCGTCAGGCCGACGGATTTTATCGGCCCTGCCTGGGCCGATTGGAGCCGACGCGTCCGCAAAAATATACGAACCGGCGCCACCGTTTGGAGCAGCGCGCCCGATCTGCCTGTCGGAACACTCTTCCTTTGCTTTGCGACGTTGCGCGCTCAACTCGACGAGATAGCGGTCGGCGGCGGCACGCCTGTGCTCGCCATCGCTCTCGATTCCACCGGCTCAACGCGTCGTCGTCTGAGGTGCAAGCTGGGCGCCGTCGTTTTTCCACTGCCGGCCTGGGCGTGCGCTTCCGGCGCCGTCGCAGGCAATGCTTGAATCTGAGGCGCGACAATGAACGCCACTCCCAACCTTTCACCTTCGACCTTTGAAGCTTTCTGGCGCCTCGGATACCGCCGCTTGCTGCCGATTGTTCCGCCGGGGGCGTCGATCAGTGAAAAATCGTCGCTCGCGAAGCGTCTTGACGCGCTAGGCAAGATCCCCGGCGTCATGGGCAGCGATGGTCGGTGGTCGAGTTACGATTGGCTTGCGAACGAATGTGACGAAACCGACCTTGCGCGTTGGAAGAAAATGGGTGCCGGGACGGGAATCAAGACCGGACAGGGCATCGTCGCGATCGACGCGGACACGAAGAACCTAGCCTGGGCGTCGCTGATCCAGATGGAATTTTTCAAACGGTTCGGCGCCACACCCTGCAGGATTGGAGACTTTCCGAAGGCGCTTTATCTAATCCGCATTTCCGCGCCCATGAAGTACACGCGCGTCGAGTTCGGCGAGCTCGATGGCAAGGGGCGGCTGAAAGACCGCGTCGAGATCCTATCCGACGGCCGTCAGTTCGTGGCGCATGGCATTCACCCCGGCACGCAGCAGCCTTACGTTTGGACAAGACCGCTGGTGCCGTTCGACAAGCTGCCCGTCTTCTCGCCGGCCGACGTGCTCGCCTTTCTCGAGGAACTGCGATCGATCCTCCCCGCCGCGAAACCGCTGATAACCGAGGGCGCCACGACCGACGTCAGCCAGGCTTCATTGCGCGGGCCGATCGACACCGTGCGCAAGGCTGTGGCCGCGACTCCCAACACGTCAGCCACTTTCGGCACGCGGGAAGCGTACCGCGATTATGGCTACGCGATCCGCGCCGCGCTGCCCGACAACGAGCCCGAGGCGTTCGAGATATTTTCCGAGTGGTGCGCGCGCTGGCAGGACGGCGAGAACAACCCGGATGTGGTCGCTGCCGATTGGAAACGCTTCAAGCCGCCGTTTAGGCGAGGGGCCTCGTGGCTGTACGAACTCGCCGAGCAACACGCGCCTGAGGCGTTCAAAAAGGTTGACGTCTATTTCGACGTCATTCCGGAACCGGAAGCGAGCCTGTTTGACGCCGCGGCGAACGTGCCGGCAGAGCGCAAAACGGATACCTACCCCGTTCTCCGCATCGGTGACATCGTCAATCGACCACCACCAGTGTACTTGGTGCGGCGACACTTCCCTGAGATCAGCGTCGGCTTTCTCTATTCGGTGCCTGGCGCGGGCAAGACGTTTCTAGCGCTGGACGCCGCTTTGCATATTGCCTACGGGCGGCCGTCCTGGCATGGCGACGAGATCAGGGCGCCGACTGACACGGTTGTCGTCTACATCGCGGCGGAAGGCTCGTTTGGCTTTCGCAACCGCATCATGGCGTGGCTGAAAAAGTGGGGCATTGCCGAGCATAGCGACCGCTTCGTTATGATCGAGCGGACGATTGACTTCATGGACGCAGGCGACATTGATCGGCTCTTGCGCACCGTATCATCGGCGATCAGAGCGCGCCCCGTGCTGATTGTGGTCGATACAGTATCGCAGGCAATCCCCGGGGCCGACGAGAACCTGCAGAAGGAAATGACGCTGTTCGTGGGTGCCTGCAATCGTCTTAAAGAGGCGTTTCGGTGTGTCGTGCTCGGCATCCACCACGCCGGCAAGGATGGCACCATGCGGGGGTCTACGGTGCTGCGCGGTGCGGGAGATTTTGTCTTCCGGTTGGAGCGCAAGGAGGCCGCCACAGTCGGCCGTTTGTGGTGTGAAAAACAGAAAGACGGCCCTAGCGGCTGGTCTGAACCGTATCGGTTCGACCTGGTCGGTCTGGACGACGGCGAGAGCTCATGGGTTCCGGAGCGGTGCGAGCAATCGATCGGCCCCGACAAAACGCTGACCCCCGTACTCGCTGCCGAAGTGTTGGAGGCGATGGATGCGGCATGGAAAGTTGGCGAGCCGTGGGGCCGGACGTACCGGTCCGGCGACCTAATGGCGGCGCGCGTGATGGTGCGGGATTTCGACTTCACGGCCGAAAAGGCCGAAGAGTTGCTGAAGCTGTGGACCGAGTCCGGCGAGATCATCGAGGCCGTCCACAACACAAAAACCAAACGAAAGGGCTTCCGCGTCGTGCGGGAAACCGCTTCGGCCGCACCCGTTAGCGAGAGCATTTTCGGATGAATGCCCGAAAAGGTATGCCGGAATGACTGGCGGAGCAGCTTTTCACAACTCACGTAACCCGTTGATTCTATTGGGCGGAGCAGAAATGCGGAGCAGCGGGCGGAACGGTAGCGGAGCAGCGGAGCCAGACGCCTACAGCCTTGAATATCGTGCCGATTTACGGCGGAACGAGCGAGGCGGAGCAGCGGAGCGGCACGCCTATAAGAGGGCGGCTCGCTCCGCCGTGTGCCCGCTTCGCCGCCCTCTGTTGAAGATAGCGTCGGAACGCAGACATCTGACGTATGTCAAAGCGGTGGCCGACGCCCCAAGCATACGTATTTTGTTGGCGTGCTCCGCCCTTGCGACCGTCGTACCTTATCGGGCCGTGTCGGGGAGCGGGCTATAGTGGCGTCACGCTCCCGCACAGCTCGGCTTGATCGCTGGCGCAAGTCGGACACCTTCCGGCGGATTGCCAGCGATACTGCCAAAGCGAACCTGAAGGCGTTTGACGCATCCCCAAGGTGCGGCGCCAAGCGGAAGAGGGACGGCCAGCCTTGCGAGAAACCGGCGATGGCGGGCAAGCGGCGCTGTCGGAACCATGGCGGTGCCACGCCTTCCGGATCAGCCTGGCACGTTCCGCAATACGCCGACCCTTCGACACCGCGGGGCGAACGGAAGCTGAATCGGAAGCTTCGCGCGATGCAAAGGTGTGCCGAAAAGCGTGCGGCCCGGCTCGCCGCCATGACCGACGAAGAGCGAGAGCGGTACTTGGCTTGGTGCCGCACGCACCCTGCGGGCGGTAGCAAGGCCGCCAGGCGAGCGAAGATCGACCGAGCGCGCCATGACATGGATATTCGCCAGTTCCTCGCCCAGGAGCCTTCCTACCGGCCCACAGGCCCAGACTCGAGCCGGGTTGGGGCCGCCCTCGCGGTCGCAAAGGCCAGGTTGGCGGTTTTGGAAGCCCAGAATGGCAGGCCGGGCGACAACGCCGACGATAAGGGGGTCTTCTCATGAGCGACGACGAGCGTACCGGCGACTGCCGCACGGGTGGGGGCGGCGACGATATTCGTCGGCGAGCCCGCGAACGGCTGCAGACAGAGGGCGCCGAGGTTGGCGTGCGCGTCCTGATCGAGCTGGCGGAAGACAAAAGCCAAAAGGGGTCGACCCGCGGTGCCGCTGCAAAGGCGCTGGTGCAGTCGTCCGGCTCAACGTTGCCAATGCTGTCGCAGGAAGACCTAGCGGACATGCCGGCCGAACAGATCCGAGCGCTACTCGGCGAGGCGCAGCGGGCGCTCGAAGCCCGGCTAAATAAGCTGAAGACGATCGAGCACACGCCGAGGGTGCCAGAGCTGCCACGACCGGCGCGCTTAGAGGCGGTGAAAGACACCGATCAGGCGGGCGGCCTATTCGACTGACGCGCTACGTCGCGCGGGGAGTCTCTTCGATTGGCGGGCGCGAGTTTCAAAATCCTAATAATGAAAGTTTGCCACCCCTTTTTAGAAGGGTTTGGGGGATCAGGCGCGGGCGAGCAAGACGGTCACCCCCGACGCGCGGTGAACGGATGGCTCGTCCCGGACCAGAGCTCGGGTTGCGATGCCGCAGATCCAACCGAATAGCCGAGCTGGCAGGGTCGGCAAGATCAGGAGCGAGCCAATGAGGATTAACCAGGCGATCATCGTGTGCCTCTTTCCGCCGGCATGCGCGCGAACTCGCGGCGAAGCCTCTTCACTCGGACTCTGCGACGCGCTGTCTTTCTGATCGCAGCTACAAATTCGGGCGTCCCTGGCCCTGGCGGCATCTTTGCCAGGGCAGCCAGGCGCGTTTTTTCGAAATGCTCGACCAGGTCCGCTTCGTCAATCAAGGATGGTCGACCCGGTATATACGGAACGCGCCCGCGCAGACATAAGTATCGCATTTGCCGCGCCGTGCGTTCGAATTTAATTGCAGCCTCGACAATCGTTAGAAGCGTGAACGGGCCCGGTAGTGCGTCGGCGGATACATATTCGAACGTTTCCGATTCGCCCTTGGCCCTTTTCCTCTTGCCTGCGGTGAGTCTTTCGGTACGTAGCACGCGCCGCTGTTTTGCCCGGGCGACATAAATCTGCAAATCTTTTTCGTCGATCAAGACCGGCCGGCGTCGCAAGTATCCCAATTTTCGCTCGAGTCGAAGCCGCTTCACATGGGCGCATGATCGCCGCAACAGCGTAGCCGCTTCACTCTCAAGCAACAGTTTCGACAGGTGATTCTCTGCTGGCGCGTCACTCACTCGCCGATGAAACAGCAAGCGCGGAGCGTATGTCAAACCGCGAATTTGTATCGTTCGTATCAAGACAACTTTGGCGTTGAAAGACACTATTTCCGCGCGTTAGGATTCAGGCGGGTCGGAAGTCCCATTTGCTCAGAGTAGCAATCCTAATAGTCCGGAGTCTCCGCGTTATGTCCAGAGCGAAAGCTTAAAGGCGCGCGAGGGCCAATCTGTAGCTGGCACTTCTAGCTCCGGACGTTTTTTCGCCTAGAAGGCGAGCAAGGGGCTACAAATGAAGAACGTCTATCAGCGCGATCTCTCGATAATATCCGCGATCGAAATCGACCTGGTTTCCGCACGTCGGGAAGGGCGGTTCGAAGATGCGTTGCACCACCTGGACGAGATTTTCGTGGTGCACAAGCATACGGACTGCGACGAGACGAGGGCGCGTTGCGTCGTCTTGCTCTTGGCGCCGGAAACACTGCAGCGCGCAGCCTAGCGCCCCGCGACGGCGAAGAGGGCGCATGCGTTGCGCCCTTTTTCGTCTGCCGGCCCGAATCGCCTTGTATGGCATTCTCAAGAAATCTGAACAGAACCGGGGCCTATGCCTATGGCAAAACAGTCGAATTGCACTGAAGCGGTGGCCTATCTTCGAACGTCGAGCGCGGCGAACGTCGGCGCCGACAAAGACAGCGATCAGCGCCAGCGCGCGGCTATCGCGGCGTTCGCGAAGGCGCGGCGCATCGCCGTTGTCGACGAATTCAACGACGCCGCGGTGTCCGGCGCGGACCCCATCGATTCGCGGCCAGGCTTCGCGGCTTTGCTCGATCGGATCGAGGGCAACGGCGTCCGGACGGTCATCGTCGAAGACGCATCCCGTTTCGCCCGGGATCTTATCATTCAGGAACTCGGCATTCTGGCGCTCATACGGCGCGGCGTGCGCGTGCTCACCGCCGGCGGTGACGACCTAACCGACACCAGCGACCCGTCCCGCGTCATGATGCGGCAGATCGCCGGCTCGTTTGCTCAGTACGAAAAATGCCGGTTGGTCTCGAAGCTGCGGGCCGCGCGCGACCGAAAGCGGGCCGTGGGCAAATGCGAGGGCCGCAAAAGCCATGTCGAGCTCAATCCTGGCCTGGTCAGTGAGGCTAAGCGCCTGCGCCGTCGCTCGCCTAAGGGGCACCAGCGGTCATTGCGGGAAGTAGCAGCAGAGCTCGCTCGCCTAGGATACGTGAACGGTGCAAGCCGCCCGTTCTCGCCGTCGTCGATCAAGTCCATGCTCGAAGGCGTGGCGGGCTAAAGGCCCTGCGCGTCGGGCCTGCGTCGCGGGCGCGACTCGGTGCCGGCTCGATCGCCGGCCTGCCCCCTGGGTACGGTTTGGCGTCGTAAACCGATGCGGCGTCGGACGCCCACACAAAAATTCTGCCCGAAAATCAAATTCGGGGCGCGCGTCAGTTGCTCGCAATGACGGAATGAACGCCTTCTAGCCATTTCCGGCGGAAACACACTGCCCCCGGGTCGAAGAGGCAGTCGACCTTTAGAGGCGTTGCCAAGACGAAGCCGTTTCGCTTCATGCACGCTTCGATCAAGCCGCCTCGATCGAGGTAATGCGCCTGACAGCGGAATTTGCTGTTTGCGCCCACGCACTCGTTAAATCGTGCTTTGGTGGCACCGTCGAGATTGAGCTGCCTCAAGAGCAACGTCGGTTCGGTGTCCGTTGAACACGCTTCTAGTTGCTCTTTCTCGGAAGTCCCCGCGAACACCGCCGCCGTCGCAGCAAAAGCCAAAACGCAGCCGATCGCAGCAAGGGCCGACGCGACGGCACCAAAATGTCCATTCTTCATGTCGTCCCCCGCCTCGAAATGCGTCGACTTTCGAAAGGAAGTTTTTCGTTAACGTGTGACGCTATCACGCCGGGCCCTGCGACGTGAAGTGTGCTTGGCGGCTGATCGGATTTACGTTGTTGGCAAAAGGCTCGACTTAGAGTAGATTTCGACGCAGCGATACTTTCGGCTCGCGACCGATCACCCCCCTTTAACAAAAGAGCCGCTCGGCTCATGGTGATCCGTTATGGCCGACCCAACATCGTATTCCGTTTCGTACAGCTTCGGCGGTTTCCAGGCGAACAGCCCGACTACGCCGCTGCCCGGCGCGTCGCTCGACGACCAGCTCGCCGGCGTTTCGGCGGCCACCGCCGAGCTTGTCGCGTCGATCAGAGATATCCGGCGTTCCGACGGCGCGCTGCAGAACGGCATCGTCACATACGACAGTGTGTCGACCCTGCTGTTGTCGAACGGCCTCGTCGGCGCGGACCCGTGGCTGACGGCCACCGCGTACCTCGTCGGCGTCCCGGTCTATCAAGCCGGTTCGCTTTATCGCTGTCTCGTGGCGCACACGTCCGGGGTGTTCGCAACCGACCTCGCTGCCGCGAAGTGGTTGCTATTGGCCGCGCTGCCAACCGGAGCGCCCGGAGTGGACGGAGTGGACGGGGCGACCAGCGCGGTAATTCAGGTGACGACGCGCACCGCCATGAAGGCTCTCGACACGGCCGTCTACAAGGTTGCGCATTTGCTCGAGGCGGGGCGCGCAGGCGTATTCGCTTTTCTCGCCGGCGACTACTCCGCGCATGTCACGGCCGACACGAACGAAGGCGTTTACGTCAAGGCAACCGCGATTGCGGCGTCCGCCGGCGCGTGGGTCCGTCAATTCAATTTCGTGAACTATCAGGCGCGTTGGTTCGGAGCTGTGGCGGACCACACGACCGATAGTACGGCCATCATTAACACGATCATTTCGGTTTCCGATCTCGTCAACACGAACGCCACCGCGGGCAAGCAGGGCGCGGCCTATATCGAGATCGAGGGCGGTGTTCGGTTCGCGTCCAGCAGCTTGTCGTTCCTGGCGTCGGGCAACCACGTCTTCGTTTATCTCAGGTACTTTGCCAACAGCGACACCAGCAAGGGGGTTCCTGACGGCGGCGGCGGGACCAACGAGCGGCACGAGACCAGCGTCAATTCCGGATACCCTGGTGACGCTACCGGGGGCATGGTCGCGGAGTGGTCGAGCGACGCGCCGCTGCACCCGGCGCATATTCTCAACGTCTCAAAGCAGATGGCCGGCGCCGATGCTCATTTCGGAACGGGCCAGGTCCGCACCCCGACAGCATTGAGCCCGGCGCGGGCGTCCTACAACATCAAAGACGAGAATGTTTTGCGCTGGCGTGCCGTCTACCAGTCATATGGCGCTGACGATGTGTCTAACGGCGTATATCTGCAGCCGTTCAATACGCTGATTGATCTGAACAACGTCGGCAGCAGCGGGTGGCCGACGATCCCCGCCGCCGGGACCATCATTACCGGCGTGACCTCTGGCGCCATTGGTATCAAGGTCAGCCACAACACGACCGATTGCTTCGTTAATTTCGTCGCGGGGCAGTTTTTGCCGGGGGAGAAGATCACCGATGGCGTGACGACGTCGACGAACAACATCGGCGGCGGTGGCGTCACCTACGCGAGCACAACCTACCCATTTCTTGGGTTCGGGTTCAATAACCCCGTCTGCACCTATGGCGTACCGCCAGGCTACGCCGTAACGGGCTTCGATATTGGCGCACGCCTGACGCTTCGCAAATCGACGGGCTCGATCGGCGGGGGCGCGCATAAAGAAACGGTGCTGAACGCCGCCGCGCTGTTCACGAACACGGCCGCAGCGGTGCCGACGACCGGCAGACAGGTGGTGCTCGACAGCAGCAACAGACTGGTGGCAGTTAACGGCGTCTCGCTAGGTACCGGCTCCACCGGCAACGGCCTTGTCGGCGGCGTGGCTGCGCATTGCTTCTTCCCCCATGCCGGCGGTGTGTCTGCCAACGCGTTCAACATAGCTACGGCGGGTCCAACTGGAACCGGCGCCTACGCAGTAACCTTTACGAACGCCTTGGCTAACGCAAACTATTCGGTGCTGGTCACTCGAACGAACCCGGCAGACTTCCCGATTTATGTCGACGGGGCCAAGACCGTCAACGGGTTTAGCTTGGCGAACTACAATTCCGGCGGCACGCAGACTAACCTCGTGGGCAAGATTGATATAGTCGTGATCGGCGGGCAGTAGCATGGCAGATCCGAACCCATATGTCGTAAGCTACAACTTCGGCGGCTTTCAAGCGAGCAACCCGACGACGCCGCTGCCGGGCTCCGCGCTCGACGGCGAACTCGCCAATGCGGCAGCAGCGACCGCGGTGCTTGTGGCCGCGATCAAAGACGTTCGGCGCTCTGACGGCGCGCTGAACAACGGTATCGTCACGTTCGACAGTTTGCACAGCAGCGTGCAGATGACGATTGACCCGACGAACGGGGTGCTCGTCGCCGCAGCGGTCGCGACCGCGCAGGCTGCTGCCGTGAGCGCCGCAGCGTTCGACACGTCCGCGGGCGTGCATGAGGTCGCGGCGGAAGCGGCGGCTGTGGCGGCTGCGGCGTCCGCCGCTACCGTGAACTTGTCGCTGTATCTCGCCAAAGCTAACAATCTGGCTGGGCTCGGCAGCAATGACACGGCGTTGTCCAACATCGGCGCGGCGAAGGCCGACGGCACGACGTTGACGGGTCGGCTCGCGCCGAATGCGGCCTACACCGTCACGGACTGGAACACGGTAGCGACAAACGGCTGGTTCGCGGGCTACGCGGCGTCGAATGCGCCGCTGTCTTCGACGCCCTACTGGCTCGTTCAGTGTATCGCACACTCGGACGATAAATATGTGACGCAGATCGCCTACCCGTTTGTGCTTTCCAGCAGCGGCACCGCTGCAGTCACGCCGTACCGCCGTCACTCTTACGACCTTGCGGGCGTGAGAACGTGGACGTCGTGGGAAAGCTACAGTCCGGTCGCCGTGGGCTCCGTGATGTTTTTTCCTGCCACCGCCGCCCCGTCGGGGTGGCTGAAAGTGAACGGGGCGTTGCTGTCCCGGGCGACATACCCGGCGCTCTACGCC
>JBAQER010000981.1:0-15406 GCA_049286845.1 Bradyrhizobium sp. | reverse complement strand
TGCTTGACCGGGCGACCCAGTATTCCAGAGACGGTCATGTTCAACCGAGAAGCCGCGGCGTACTGGATCGCCCGGTCAAGCCGGGCGACGACAGTTTTGCTGTGGCAAGCGTTTTGCCAAGCCCGGTCTCAGGAGCCTGGCAATGCAGGCCACAACGCCTTCACGATCGCATCCAGCCCGTCGGTCAGCGCGGCAGGGCCGGGCTGCAGGATCAGCGGCGACTTGATCTCGACGATGCGGTCGTTGGCAACGGCCGGAATCGCGCTCCAGCCCGGCCGCTTCCGGATCCTGTCCGGAACCACCTTCTTGCCGCACCAGGATGCGAGGATCACGTCCGGCGCGGCGGCGCGCACGGTGTCGGGCGAAATGATGCGGTCCTTCGCGGCCTGTTGAAACCTCAAGTGAGGCAGCGCGTCCTCGCCGCCGGCGATCTCGATCAGTTCGGAAACCCAGCCGATGCCGCTGATCAGGGGCTCGTCCCATTCCTCGAAATAGACCTTTGGTCGCGCCGATGGCCGCGGCGTGGATGCGATCGTTGCGAGGCGCGCCTCAAAGCCGGTTGCGAGTCGATCGGCGCGATCGACCGCACCGACCAGCGCGCCGAGGGTGCGGATCATCGCGAGAATCCCGGCGACGTCGCGCTGGTTGAAGACATGGATGGCGACGCCTGATCGGACCAGGTCGGCGACGATGTCCGCCTGCAAATCCGAAAACGCCAGCACGAGGTCCGGCTCCAGCGCGAGGATTTTCGGAATGTCCGCCGAGATGAAGGCCGACACCCGTGGCTTCTCGCGCCGGACCCGCGGCGGCCGTACCGCATAGCCGGAAACGCCGACGATGCGGTCCTGCTCGCCGAGCAGATACAACGTCTCCACGGTCTCTTCGGTGAGACAGACGATCCGGCGGGGAGGGAACTGGCGCATGGCGGATGATATGGCGAACTGGCGGCCGGTTGTCACTGCAATTACGTTGAACGTCATTGCCGGGCTTGACCCGGCAATCCATCGTTTAAGAAAATGCTTTAACGAGGTTTGATGGATACGCGGGTCAAGCCCGCGTATGACAAGCCCGAGAACAACGGGAGCACGCATGACGCCGCTGGAAAAACTCAATTCGATGAAGATGCCGTTTGCCGAATTGAAGGGCGTGAAATTCACCGAAGCTGACAAGGACCGCGTGGTGGCGCGGATGCTGGTGCGGCCCGATCTCTGCACGCTGCACCATACGATTCACGGCGGCGCGCTGATGGCGTTCGCGGATTCGGTCGGTGCTGCCGCGACCGTGATCAATCTGCCTCCGGACGCCAAAGGCACCACCACGATCGAGAGCAAGACCAATTTCATCGGCGGCGCCAGGGAAGGGACGACGGTGATTGCCACCGCGACGCCGGTGCATCGGGGCCGCCGCACCCAGGTCTGGCAGACCCGGCTGGAGACCGAGGACGGCAAGCTCGTCGCGGTCGTGACCCAGACCCAAATGGTGCTCTGATAAGCGGCGGGCCGGTCAAATTGGTTAACAAGTCGTAACCAAAAATCTGACGTTTATTGAGGCAGGACAAGGGGTTGAAATTGATGGTGCGATGCACAATATCTGTGGTCTAGGGATTCGACGCCTCCTCGAGGGATATCCAAGAGGAGTTACCAGATGCGACACGTAGCTATTTCCGGTTCGACCCGTGCCAGCGGCACCGTTCGGACCCTGCGCCAGCAAGAGGAATTGCCGCTGCTGCGCGATCACCTCCTGAGGCTTGACCCGGAGAGCCGGCACGACCGCTTCCATGGCTTCATGGATGACAGCTTCATCGAACGCTACGCCAGGAAATGCGCCGACGACGGCACCGTCATCATCGCCTATATCGAGGACGGCGTGGTGCGCGGGGCAGCCGAACTGCATCCGCCGGATCAATCCCCGGATTCACTGCCCGAGATCGCCTTCAGCGTGGAAGCTCGGGTGCGGCGGCAGGGCGTCGGCAGCATCCTGTTCAGGAAGCTGATCGCGGAAGCGCGCGCGAAGGGCTACCAGTCCTTGCGGATCACCACCGGCGCGCAGAACCAGGCGATGCGGGCGCTTGCCCACAAGTTCGGTGCGCATCTGACGTTCCGCCATGGCGAATCCACCGGGAGCATCGATCTGAAGCAGCGACCGCAGGCCGAGCCTGCAAGGGCGGCGATTGCCACTCCGGCCGAGGCGGCGCGCGCGATGATCAACATCAACCGTGCCTACTGGCAGATGTGGCTGCGAATGTACGGCTGGGGCCGGACGGCCTGACCGGTCAAAGCAAAAAGCCCTTCGCCGATCCCGGATCTGCGAAGGGCTATACTCGTGCCGGAAAGAGGAACGTCAGGTGCCGGTGCGCTTGTCGTTGCCGAACTTCCTGACGATGCGGCGCTCGACCACGACCGAGCGCTGTGCGCCCTGTTCGCCGGCGATGACGCGGGTCGTCGAACGCCCCAAAACGGGACGCGCCGCCTTCTTCACTTCGGCCTGAACCGCTTCGATCGGCAGCCCCATCAGCGACGCGGCGATCTCCGCCTGCGCCTCCAGATCGTCGGTAATGCCGACCGCGGCAAAAATCGCCTCTTCCAGCGTCGGCGGGTCGCGCCGCACGCGCCGGGTTCCGTACTTGGTGTTCCAGTCTTCACTCATTGGGGCCTCGCATCTCTTCGGCAGATACCTAGGTGCCCTTATGTTGCATTGCAATATGAAATTGGCATGGCAAGGCAGCCATGCACTACAACTTCTCCAGTCTGGTCTGCTTTCCCTTGCCTGCCATGGTCATGGGACTGCATCCCCGGCGCCGGCAAAATCCACCGGCTGCTGCGGCCACCGCTTCAGCGCGGCTCGGCCGGCATCGGTCAGGACATAGATGCCGCGCTCGGCGCGGTCGAACCAGCCATAGACGTTGTGCAGCAGGATTTTCGGCGCGTCCGGTATCTCGGGCTTGAGATCGCACACCCGCCGCGGTCCGTGCGACAGCGCCGAGGCGCAGGCCAGCGCCTGCTGGCGATAGGCCGTCATGATCGGCGCGCGCGTGCTGCCGCCCAGCGCCGGATCGCCCTTGCGGCGCCGGTGCTCGGCGACGAGGCGCGAGCGCTTCTTGGGATTGCGGCGCGGGCTGGTTTCGGGCGGTTTGACCAGCACCTCGACGTCGCCGGTGTTGGTGACCGCGAGCATGCCGAAGCCGAGCCGGCGGCACAGATTGCGATAGCGTGCATCGCTCTCGCGGCCCTTGCCGCGCGCCGACATCCTGGCGGCCAGCCAGACCTCGTCGGCGGCGCCGGCGCGATCGACGGCCTGCAGGACCAACTCGAGATTGAAGGAAAGCTTTAGTTCGCCGATCACCACGATCGGAGGCTCGTCGCCGCTCAAGGCCACCAGGTCGCAACCGCCGACCTCGCCCTTGACCGTGAAGCCGAGGTTTTCGAGGAAGCGTTTGACGGGCAGATACAGCGCGGTTTCCAAGGGGACTCCGATGTGGGCTCCGATGCGGGCTCCGGCATGGGCCCGACGCCGCCTGCGCGACTCAGCGGCGCCAGTTTAGCCTGATTTGCGTTCTGGGGATTTGATCAGCGGGCTAGGGAGCGGCTACCATGGTTACGGGACAAGACGGATAGCGAGGGAGGGTGGCCAGCGATCCTGAGGGGATTTTCGGGTTGCGCTGTATTTCGTAGAGGCGGGAACGCCAATGCTGAAGGGACTCTACAAGGTCGAGATGCATACCGTGCACGGTTCGCGCCGTGGCGTCCTCTATGTCTATGACGGCAAGATGATGGGCGGCAACTCGGCCTTCGCCTTCGTCGGCACCTACCAGGAATCTGGAAGCGGCGAGGTCTCGGTCGAGATCTCGACCATGCGCCACAATGACGATCCGAATTTCCAGCCGCTGTTCAAGACCGACAAGATCACGCTGTCGCTCAAGGGCAGGCAGCAGGGCGAGCAGTATTTTTTCGAAGGCGGCACCACGCAACTGCCCGGCATTGCCTTCAATTCGGTGATGACCCCGATCAGCGAAGAAGCCGCGCCGCCGGTCGTCGCGGCCGGCGAGGGCGGCATTCGCAACGGTCTTTATTCGATCCATATCCGGATGCTCGACGGCGTTGACGGCGGCAATACCGGTGTCATGGTGCTGCACGACGGGCGGATCCGAGGCGGCGATGCCTTCTTCGACTATGTCGGCGCCTACGCCAGCGCCAACGGCAGATGGAAAGGCGAACTCATCAATCACGAGCACACGCCGAGCCAGGGCGAGCGGCCGGTGTTCGGCGGCTACGAGGTCGGCATCGGTTTCTCTGGCACCTACACCGATGAGGGCGCGGTCGCGGAGGCAACCGCGCTCGCCGGCAAGCGCAGCATCCGCTTCAGCGCGGTGCTGAGGAGGATGGCGGAGGCGTAGGGATCAGACCCGCCCGCTCACCGGGAGCAAAGCGCCGGTCACGGCGCTGGCGGCGTCGCTTATGAGAAACAGGATCACGTCGGCCAGCTCCTGCGTCGTCACCCATTTTGCGAAATCCGCCTTCGGCATGCTGGCGCGATTGGCTGCTGTGTCTATGATCGACGGCAGTACGGCGTTGACGGTGATCTTGCCTTTCCACTCGGCTGCGAGCGCCTCGGTGAGGCGATGCACACCCGCCTTGGAGGCGGCGTAGGCGCCCATGCCGGCGCCCGCCTGCAGCGCGCCCATCGCGCCGACATTGACGATCCGCGCCGAGGCTGAAGCGGCGAGATAGGGGATTGCCGACCGCGATGCGTTCAGCGCGGTCAGCACATTGAGCGCGTACATGCGCTGCCAGGTTTTCGGATCGCCCTCGGCGACCGCCTCGAACGCAAAGCCGCCGGCAATATTGATCAGCGCGTCGAGCTTGCCGAAATGCGACGCAGCGGCGTCAATGGCCTCTTTGGCTGCGGCCGCATTGGAGAGATCGACGCCGCCGAGTTCGATCCGGGTTGCCGTTGGCGGGAGCTGCGTCGCCGCGTGATCGAGGCCCGCCACCTTCGCGCCGCGCTTAAGGGCTGCTTCCGCGACCACCTTGCCGAGCGCGCCCGAGGCGCCGGTGACGACAATGACTTTTCCGTCCATGATTGGTCTCCGGTGAGGGCCGCAACGGACAATTCACATGCCTGATGCGCCACGGCCTTGCAACACTCACCCAGACATCTTCGGGCGTACCCGATTGCGACGGCGCAACACCCCGTATTGCTACGGTGGCCGATCGATAAAATTTGCCGGAGTTCCGTAAGCGGACTGCAGAAATATCGCGCTAGGCTTCGGATGGTCCAATCACTGGGCAGGGGCGCATCACAATGAGAAATCTACCCGATCACGGTTTACCGCTTGTTCAGCTCAAGGAGCAGCGGCGGGATCTGATTGTCGCGCTGCAAAACCGCAACGGCCCGGTCAGCGGCTGGGAGTTGATGCAGATCGCCGCGGTTCAGCAGGCCATCTCGGCATTCGAGGACGTCATCGCCGATCTCGACGCCGAATTGGAAGCGGCTGCGTAACGCGGTTTTCCGTTCCTCTCGAGGGGCAGCAATCAGAATTCCAGGTAACGCGACTGCAGCTCGGCGCGTTGACTGGTGCCGATGCGCAAGCCTTCGCTGAAATAGTTTTCGAGATTGCCGTAGTCGGCGCTGATGGTCTCGAAGGCGGCGGCGAGGAAGGAGGCCTGCACCGACGCCAGCACTTGCTTCACTTCCTCGGGCAGGTCGTTGCTGGCGGACGGATCGCGCCGGTAGAAGCGGTTGGTCAGCAGATAATCCTCGGCGATCAATTCGTCCGGCACCCCCAGGGCGTGCAGGATCAGCGCGCAGGCGAAACCGGTGCGATCCTTGCCGGCGGTGCAGTGAATCACCAGCGGGGCACGGTCCTCGAGCAAATGGCCGAACAGCGCGCGAAAGCTCGGCGTGCTCTGACGGACATAATTGCGGTAGGAATCGCGCATCACCTCCAGCGCATCGGCGGATGAAAGTGTTGTGCCGCTGTCACGCTTTGCTCGCAGCGCCGCAACCACGGTCGGCTCGACCGGCAGCGAATGCACCGCGATCCCGGCGACGCCGCACAGGGCGGAAACCCGTTCCTCGGTGCCGCGAAAATCGAATGCGCTCCTGACGCGGAGGCCGCGCAGCACGTCGATATCGGCCTCCGTGAGGTGGCCGAGATGGTTGGAGCGGAAGATCTGCCGCCAACGGACGGCGCGGCCGCCTCTGCCGGGGTAGCCGCCGAGATCGCGGAAATTGCTGGCGCCTTCGAGATTGAGATGACGGGCAGGGGATTCTGACATCGGACTACCTTAAGCCATCCTGCGTGGGCGACGAAATCGCGGAGAGGCATATCGCTTGATCGGCTGGCTCTGGTCTATAGTCCCCTTTGAGGGGCAAACATGAATCGGCAAAAGACCATCATTTTCGGTGCGGTACTGTGTGTTGCGGGGGCCGTGGCCGGTCCGTCGCCCGGATTCGCGCAGACGACGTTCCAGAACTACGGCTGCGCCGACGGTTCCCAGTTCATTGTCGGATTTTTCGAATACGACAAGCGCGCCCATCTGCAGATTGATGGAAAATCGGTGACGCTTGGCAAGCGCCTGGCGCTGTCTGGCTCGCGTTATTCCGGCGGTGGCATCACGCTGACGATCACCAAGGCCGGCACCACTCTCAAGCGCGCCAAACGACGGGCGACGGCGTGCGAGATGATATAAAAAGGGCCGAAACGCTTTCGTTCCGACCCTTTTTCCGTTCCTGGGATCGCACCAACCGCCGTCGGTGCGTCGGCATCTTGGGCGCCGTCCGCATCAGCTCTCACGCCCCGGCTCAGACTCCTGGATGGCAGCGTCGTGGTACCAGGCGCCGCCAACGGCAACTTCGCTGACGCGCGATGAAGCCTGGTCGGTGGCGGTCTTGGTCTCCTGGTAGCGGCGTCCCCCGAGAGCCGAGCGGCCCCCGGCAGGGAATTGGTAGATCTTGGCGGACCCATGATTCAAACTTGTATTCATCTCCGTAATCTCCTGATGCGCGGCGCGCGGTTGATTGATGGTGCGCCCGACTCGTTCTCGAGCCGTTACTGATCCGGATATCGTTGGTGCCCCCAGTTAGTGCAACCTGATGAAAACAAGGCCATCAACTGTATATATTTTAAGCATTTCCGCCCATGGCTTCCGAGGAAGCAACCGACGGCTGGCTAATGCTTAAGCCGTGGCCATGATTGCGAAGGTGGCCCATAGGGCGCGGCCAAGGCCGCCTTCGAATGGCGCGGCTTTAATCGGGCCGAAGGGCGGCCTGCCGACTGCCGCGTTATCGGGCGAAATTCTGGCCTAAGTCGGGGCTCTCCGGGGCCTAACCGGCCCTGCGACCCGCGCGGCTTTGCCGCACCATGAATTTGCATAGCAGTCGGGCCGCCGGCGTGACCGCCGCCCGGGGGAGGCATGCCGCACCGCAGCTATTGGCATTTTATTTGCTTGGTAAGAAGCGGCCGATGGCGGCCGGGTACGCGTGTGGCGACCAATAGGGTCTCGGTTGCCCCACCTTTCGCATCATCAACATGAGAGAGCTCAATGACAAAGTATAAGCTCGAGTATATCTGGCTCGACGGATACTCGCCGACGCCGAATCTGCGCGGCAAAACGCAGATCAAGGAATTCGATTCGTTCCCGACGCTGGAACAGCTTCCGCTTTGGGGCTTCGACGGAAGCTCGACCTTGCAGGCCGAAGGCCATAGTTCGGATTGCGTGCTCAAGCCGGTCGCCATCTATCCCGACGCCGCGCGTACCAACGGTGCGCTGGTGATGTGCGAAGTCATGATGCCCGACGGCAAGACCCCGCATGTCACCAACAAGCGCGCCACCATTCTCGACGACGAGGGCGCCTGGTTCGGCTTCGAGCAGGAATATTTCTTCTACAAGAACGGCCGTCCGCTCGGCTTTCCCAATGACGGTTACCCCGCGCCGCAGGGCCCGTATTACACCGGCGTTGGCTACTCGAACGTCGGCGACGTCGCCCGCGAGATCGTCGAGAAGCATCTCGATCTCTGTCTCGCCGCCGGCATCAACCACGAAGGCATCAACGCCGAAGTCGCCAAGGGCCAGTGGGAATTCCAGATCTTCGGCAAGGGCTCCCGCAAGGCCGCCGACGAAATGTGGATGGCCCGCTACCTGATGCAGCGGTTGGCCGAGAAGTACTGCATCGACATCGAATATCACTGCAAGCCGCTCGGTGACACCGACTGGAACGGCTCCGGCATGCACGCCAACTTCTCCACCACCTACATGCGCGAAGTCGGCGGCAAGGACTATTTCGAGAAGCTGATGAAGGCGTTCGAACTGGCCCGCGAAGATCACATCGCGGTCTATGGCCCGGACAACCATCTGCGGCTGACCGGCAAGCACGAGACCGCATCGATCCATCAGTTCAGCTACGGCATTGCGGACCGCGGCGCTTCGATCCGCGTCCCGCACAGTTTCGTCAACAACGGATACAAGGGCTATCTGGAAGACCGCCGTCCGAACTCGCAAGGCGACCCCTACCAGATCGCTTCGCGGATCCTGAAGACGATCACCTCGGTCTCGACCTCCGCCAAGTCGGCCGCCGCTTAAGCGCTCACTGCCCAGCCCGGAGCGGGGCGCCCGGGCCGCAATCTGATCCGCCAAGGCGCCAAACGCTTTGGTGGATCATTGCGTTTTATGGTCCCGGTTTAAATCCGTTTCCCGGGCTCGCGAAGCAGGCTAGATAGCTGGATTGTATCGCGGTCGCCGGGAAGTGGTTCTTTGCTCGAGGGTTCTTACAAGGTCAGATTCCAGGTTGATGACGCGGTCGGCCGGAGCGTGATGTACGCCCATGGCGGCAGCATGCTCGGCGGCAATTCGGCGTTCGCGCATTACGGCACCTATAGCGAGAACAATGGCGTCGTTATCTCCGAGGACGCATTCTTCTACTATCTCGGCACCTACACCTCGGCGAACGGCCGCTGGAAAGGCGAAATCCTCAACCACGAGCACACTCCAGCGAAGAGCGAGCATCCGATCTTCGGCGGGCATGAGGTCGGCATCGGCGTTGCCGGCACGTGCGACGGTCGCGGCGCGCTGCTGGAAGCGACTGCGCTGGCGGCAAGCGCAGTCTGCGGTTGACCGCGATGCTCAAGCTGATGCGGCCGGCGTAGATCGATGGCAAAGGTAGTTCGGGTCCTGTCGACGCTCGCCTTGAAAGGCGCGATCGGCAATCTTGCGACGCGATTTGAAGCGGGAGGTGGCGCGCGTATCGACGCCGATTTCGCGCCGACGCTGGCGCTGCTCGAACGCATGCGCGGCGGCGAGGGCGCCGATGTCGTCATCCTGACCAAGGAGGCGCTCGACGATCTCGCCGCGAAAGGGATTGTGGCGGCGGACAGCTGTACCGATCTGGCGCGCTCCTTTGTCGGCATCGCTGTGAAGGCCGGCGCCGCGCATCCTGATATCGCAACACCGGAAGCGTTGCGCGCCGCGCTGCTAGGCGGTCGCGTGGCCTATTCGCGGATTGGCGCCAGCGGCATCTTTTTCGTGCAACTGATCGAGCGGCTGGGGATCGCGAATGAGATCAACGCAGGCGCAACGATCATTCCGTCGGGCTTCACCGCTGAACGGCTCATCACCGGCGAGGTCGACCTTGCGGTGCAGCAGATCAGCGAATTGAAGCTGGTCCCAGGGGTCGAGATCGTCGGACCGATCCCGCGCGAACTGCAAATTCCGGCCGTGTTCTCCGCCGGTCGCCCGGCGACATCGAACAACGTGGATCAATCCGACCGGCTGTTGAAGTATCTCGCCTCGCCGGAGGCGGCGCCGGCGCTGCGGGAGTCCGGGCTGGAGCCTTGAATTGGCCGGCCCTTCGAAGCTAACTTCCGGCAAGATGTGCACTCTGACCAGATCGCTTCACGCGCTTTCGTTCTCCGTCGCGGTCT
This sequence comes from Bradyrhizobium sp., assembly GCA_049286845.1. GTDB lineage: Bacteria > Pseudomonadota > Alphaproteobacteria > Rhizobiales > Xanthobacteraceae > Bradyrhizobium. The sequence continues at coordinate 5,487 of JBAQER010000981.1, read as the reverse complement.
CGATCGCGGCGGTTCCGACCCTGGCGCACGCGCAATCCGCTGATCTCGTTCTGTGCGACCGGCTTGCAGCCGATCCTTCCGACCCGGACAGGCCCGCCGACGTCAAGGGTGTGCCCGACGTCGCCCCGTCCGATATCGCTACCGCGATCAAATTCTGCAAAACCGCATCCGGCGCGTCGAGGCGAGCGCTGTACCAACTCGGCCGGGCCTATGCCGCCAACCGGCAAATGCCGGAAGCCATCGCCGCCTGGCGCAAGGCGGCCGACAAAGGCTCCAGCTCGGCGATGGTCGAACTCGGCGTGCTCTATGGGACCGGCGCGGGCGTCGCGAGAGACGAAGCGAAGGCGCGCAAGCTGTTCGAGCGTGCGGCCGAAGCCGGCAATCCGCGCGGCGTCACCAATCTCGCAGCGCTCGGCGGCGGTGGTGCCACCTCGTCGGATCCCGCGCGGGCGAGGGATTTGCTGGCTAAGGCCGCCGAGACCAATGCCGAGGCGCAATACCAGCTCGGGATGATGATGGCGGAGGGGACCGGCGGCGCCAGGGACGACGCTGCTGCGCGCGCGCTGTTCGAGAAGGCCGCCGCGCAAAATCATCCGGGCGCGCTGGAGCGGATGGGCGCCTTCGCGCAGAGCGGGCGCGGCGGCCCTAAGGATTCCGACGCCGCCAAGGCCTACTATGAACGAGCCGCCGCGCTCGGTGATGCCGACGCCAAGGCGGCGCTGGAGCGCCTGCGTTGCCCCTACGTGATCAAGGACAAGCGCGGCAACGTCGTCACCAACCTCTGTTTCTAGCCTCAGTCCCTGATCAGGACCACGCCGGCGATCAAGAGCGCCGCGCCGGCGAGGCGTGAAATGCTGACCGGATGCGCTGCCAATCCGAACGCGCCGAAATGGTCCAGCGCGATCGCGGCAGCCATCTGGCCCGCGACGACGAGCGCGATCAGGGTGGCCGCGCCGAGCGAGGGCAGCAGCAGGATCATCAGCAGGATGAACACGCCGCCCAGCACGCCGCCGGACCAGGCCCACCACGGCGTATTGGCGATAGCCTTCCATGACGGCAGGGTCTCGCCGAGCGCGAGCAGTACGACGATCATCGTCAGGAGGCCGCCGACATAGCTGACGAAGCCTGCCCAGGCCGGGGACGCCAGCGCCGCCCGGAGGCCGCCGTTCAGCACCTGTTGGACGGCCACGCTGACGCCGGCGCCGAGCGCGAATACATACAGGAAAAAGGCTTGCACATTATCCCCCAGTCGGTTCCGCATGACCGCCTTGATGGATATCAATAGGACGGGAATCGCGAAACGCTATATGATTTCGCTACAAGGGCTGACGGTTGGAGCATCGAATGAAATTACGCGGATATCTAGCGGCATTGCTGATGGCCTGCTCATTGACGTCGCTGGCCGTTGCCCAGTCCGGCACCATGCGCGCGACGGGCAGCGCGAAATATGTTCCTCAGCTCGGCGACCTCATGAACTCGATCCAGACGCGGCACATCAAGCTGTTGTTCGCCGGCAAGGCCCAGAACTGGGGATTGGCGGCCTATGAACTTGGCCAGCTCAAGGCCGGCCTGGTGGAAGCCGCCGTGATGTATGAGGGCATTCCCGTGAGCAACGTCACGACGATGACGGCGCCGATCCAGTCGATCGACGAGGCGATCGTCGCAAAGGACGGCAAGCGGTTTGCGAAGCTGTTCGGTGAACTGACCGCGGGATGCAACGGCTGCCATCAGTCGATGGACCGCGGCTATATCGTGATGCGGGTGCCGACGGAGCAGCCCTTCAGCAACCAGGTTTTTCCGCCGCAGGGCAAGCCGTAGGGGCGGAACGCCAGCGGGGAACCGCGGTTGAGGGGAAATGCCTTGCCGAAGGAGACTCTGCCATGATCCGCAAACTGCCGTCGGGCGAATATCGGCTTTATTCGCGAAAAGTGAACCCGAAGACCGGCAAGCGCCGCAATCTCGGCACCTTCAAGTCGCGCGCGGCGGCGGAAAAGCACGAGCGCGCCGTGCAGTATTTCAAGCGGCACTAGCGGCGCCGGCCGCCGTGCGGCTGAAGGGAATGCGCGCAAAGGCGTCATGTATCCGTCGGTCCGGCGGTGCTATCTGGTAGCCACAGATTCGACAGTGCCGCCGGGTGTCCTCGTTGTTGGATGGACTTTACAAGGTCGAGTACGGCGTAAACGACGCGTTCGGCCGCAGCGTGATGTGCATGCATGCCGGCAAGCTTCTGGGCGGCAATTCCGCCTTCGCCCACCTCGGCACCTATCACGAGCAGGATAACGGCGAGATATCAGCCGAGATCATCACCCAGCGCCACAATGATGACCCCTATTACAAGCCGTTGATGGGCGCCGACGTCGCCGCGATCAAGGTGCGGGGCAGGGTCGAAGGCGGCAAGCTTCGCTTCGAGGGCAGCGCCGCGCCGGCGCCGGGTGCCGTGTTCTGGGCCGACCTCACCCGGCTCGACGACGCGGCCGTTCCGCCGGTCGGCACGGTAGGGCCGGGCGGCATCGTCAACGGGCTCTATTCCATCGATATCCGCACCCTCGACGGCATCGATGGCGGCCTGTCCGGCGTGATGCTGCTAATCGACGGCCGCATTCTCGGCGGCGACGCCTTCTTCTATTATCTCGGCTCCTACACCTCGTCCGACGGCCGCTGGAAGGGCGAAATCATCAATCAGGAGCACACACCGGCAAAGGGCGAGAACCCGGTGTTCGGCGGCCACGAGGTCGGCATCGGTTTCTCCGGCACCTGCAGCGAACAGGGCGCCGAACTCGAAGCTATTGCGCTCGCCGGCAAGCGCAGTCTTCGCCTGACGGCAATCCTCAAACTGATGCGCCCGGCGTAATCCGGTGGTGTGTTGCTACGCCGCCCTGACCTCGGACAGGAAGCGGTTGAACTGCCCGGCGAGATCCCGCGATTGCGTTGACAGTTGTTGTGCGGCACCCAGCACCTGATTGGCGGCTGAGCCGGTGTGGTCGGCGGCCTGCTGGACGCCGGAGATGTTCGAATTGACTTCATGGGTGCCGCGCGCGGCTTCCTGGACGCTGCGGGAGATTTCCTTGGTCGCCGATCCCTGCTCTTCGATGGCGGAAGCGATGGCAATACCGATCTGATCGATCTCGGCGATCACGTCGGCGACGTTCCTGATCGCCGTGACTGTCTCGTCGCTGGCGGTCTGGATCGAGGCGATCTGTTCCGAGATTTCGGTGGTGGCCTTCGCGGTCTGGCCGGCCAGCGATTTGACTTCGGAAGCAACGACCGCAAAGCCGCGTCCGGCGTCCCCGGCACGCGCCGCCTCGATGGTTGCATTGAGCGCAAGGAGATTGGTCTGTTCGGCAATGCTCTGGATCAGGGTCACGACGTCGCCGATCTTCTGCGCGCCCTCGGCAAGGGAGCGTGCGGTATCCCCGGTGCGGCGGGCGTTCTCGACGGCGCGCGCCGCGATCGCGGTGGACTGGGCGACCTGACGGCTGATCTCCGAGATCGAGGAGGTCAGCTGTTCGGTGGCGCTGGCGACCGTCTGCACGTTGGTCGAGGTCTGTTCGGAAGCCGCAGCGACGACGGCGGCCTGGCGGTTGGTGTCCGCCGCGGTCGAGGACATCGACTGCGCGGTATCTTCCATCGTGGCGGAAGCCGACGACAGTCCGCCGACCAGTTCGGTCACCTTGGCCTCGAAGGCGTGGGTGAGATCGTCGAGCACGCAGGCGCGCTGCATCTTGACGTCGTTCTCCGCTTCCTTCTCGGCGGCCAGGCGCTCGGCCTTGATCATGTTGTCCTTGAAGACCTGGACGGCGCACGCCATCGCGCCGATCTCGTCGTTGCGGTCGGCGCCCGGGATTTCACAGGAGACGTCGCCGCCGGCGAGTTGCGACATCGTCGCGGTGAGGTCGACGATCGGCTTGCAGACGCGGCGGCGGACCATCAGCACGAGGCCGACGCTCGCGATTGCGACGGCGGCGAGGCCGGCGAGCGCGATCAGGAAGCTGAAGCGCGCGGAAGACCAGGCCGAGCCGAGGATATGTTCGGCGTTTTCGTAGAAGGCATCACGCACCTCGATGACCGAACCGAGGCCGCGTTGTGACTCCGCGAAAAAGGCGGCGGCGTCGTGCTCGTATTTGCCGCTGATGGCGCCTTCCTTGATCATCTTCAGTTCCTTGCCGAATCCCTCGACATAGGCTGCGTTCATGCGATCGAGGGCGGCTGCGACGTTGGCGGGCGTCGTGGGATTGCCGCGCAACTCCTGCAGCGACATCAGGATCTGGTCGGCGCGGCCCTGGGCGCGGCTCAGATCCATCTTTTCGGCGTCGGTGGCCACGCGCTTGGCGCCGAGGACGTTCTTGTGCAGGCTGGCATTGTAGCCGCCGACGTCGCGCAAATTCCAGGCGATGTTGGCATAACTCGCCTGCCGGTAGGCATCGCCGTCGAGCAGGGCGATCTTGCGGACCTGCTCGCCGAGCAGCGCCGTGACGCCGTTGTTGAACACCGCGTTGTCGGCGACGATCTTCTTGGCGGCGTCGCGGCGTGCATCGGCCGAACCGTCAATCGCCTTGTCGATGGCCTCGCGTAGCGCGGCGAACTTGGCATTCAGCGCATCCATGGCGCCTGCGACCGCGGCGCCGTCCTCGAGGTCGCCAGGCAGGGCCTTGCGGATCGCGTTCATCTTGTCGCGCGCGCCGTCGGTATCTTTACGATATTTGTCGTTGAGCTCCGCCCGCAACTTCGGATCCACGGCGGGGGGCCCGAACAGGATGTTGGTGGCGAAGCCTCGTTCGGGGTTGAGATAGCGCGGAATGTCGCCGACGGCGCGAACGATCTCCAGCCGGCGCTGGGCCACTGAAACCTTGTCCATCGTCTGGTATTTGGTGGCGGCGACATAGACCGCGAGCCCTCCGCCGACGGTGGAAAGCGAGACGATGGCGGCAGTCAGCAGGGTACCGATTTTCATGGGATTTGGACCAATTGCGACGGAGGAGAGGAGCGGGGCCCTTCAACCCTAAATAATCCGGCTTAATCGCGGGTTTACGTTTGCAGACCTCCCCCTTCTTCATGTTGCAGGCGACCCAGTTGCGGGCGTCGCGCATAGGCCGCGTCGCGTAGCGGCAGGTGAGCTGCCTCGGCAATCAGTTCGTCGACGGTCATCGGCGCGCCGTCACCTCATCGCGGGAATCGAATAGGTGAGATGGCCGGTCCACCAGCCGTCATGCGAGAGCCGCAGCGCAAACAGCCCGACGCCGGCGAAGAGCGCAGTCCAGAACAGCGCCGCGGGCATCGACTTTTTCAGTCCGAACAGGCCCATGACCATCAGGAGATCGAGAGTCATGGTCACGACTTGCTCGGTGCGCATCGGAAAATCCCGCGCCGGGATCAGCACTTTCCAGAGAAAATTGCCGATCAGGAAACAGGGCATCAGGATCGCGATCACCCCGCCGCGGCTGGCGGTGGCGGTCGTCTGCGTTTGCGGTACGTCATGGCTTTACCCCC
>JBAQER010000980.1:0-1798 GCA_049286845.1 Bradyrhizobium sp. | reverse complement strand
GTTTACCCCTCGAATCCCCACGATTGCCATCCCATATCGGGACGGCAGCACGAAAGCACGGTAGGCGGCGGGAACGGCAGCGTTCCTGCGCAGGCCGTTGGGAGACAGGCAATTTCGGGCTTTTTCGGTCCGTAACTAGGCAAGTTGAGACGGGCGGGTGCGGAAGCGCCCCGCGCGTCGTTTTGCGTTTTGTAGGTCCGGCGCCACGCTTTGGGATTTAAATCCTGAAATCTGGCTTCAGACTTTCGGGATGTATCGGAAATTCAACCCGGGGGCGATGGCAGTCGCGCTTCGGAAGGTTCGCCCCTCACGGGCGACGAAATGAGAGGCCACGATGGCGCAGCAGACATTCACCGGTCGCAAACGCGTTCGCAAGTTCTTCGGACACATCAAGGAAGTCGCCGAGATGCCGAACCTCATCGAGGTTCAGAAGGCGTCCTATGACCAGTTCCTGATGGTGGATGAACCGGTCGGAGGACGGCTGGACGAGGGCCTGCAGGCGGTGTTCCGCTCGGTGTTTCCGATCTCGGATTTCTCCGGCACCTCGATGCTGGAATTCGTCCGCTACGAGTTCGAACCGCCGAAATACGACGTCGACGAGTGCCGCCAGCGCGGTATGACCTACGCAGCGCCGCTGAAGGTGACGCTGCGCCTGATCGTGTTCGATATCGACGAGGAAACCGGCGCCAAGTCGGTGAAGGACATCAAGGAGCAGGACGTCTACATGGGCGATATCCCGCTCATGACCATGAACGGCACCTTCGTCGTCAACGGCACCGAGCGCGTTATCGTCTCGCAGATGCATCGTTCGCCCGGCGTGTTCTTCGATCACGACAAGGGCAAGACCCATTCGTCGGGCAAGCTGTTGTTTGCCGCGCGCGTGATTCCCTATCGCGGTTCCTGGCTCGATATCGAATTCGACGCCAAGGACATCGTGTTCGCGCGCATCGACCGCCGCCGCAAGATTCCGGTGACCTCGCTGATGTTCGCGCTTGGTCTCGATGGCGAGACCATCCTGAGCACCTTCTACAAGAAGATCAATTACAAGCGGGCCAAGGAAGGCTGGCGCGTGCCGTTCGACGCCACCCGTTTCCGCGGCTACTCGACCATCAACGACCTGATCGACGCCGACACCGGCAAGGTGGTGCTCGAGGCCGGCAAGAAGCTGACCGTGCGCGGTGCGCGCCAGTTGCAGGAAAAGGGCCTCAAGGCGCTGCGGCTGTCCGATGAGGAACTGGTCGGCAACTATCTCGCCGAGGATCTCGTCAATCCCAAGACCGGCGAGATCTACGCCGAGGCCGGCGAGGAAATCACCGAGAAGTCGCTGAAGGCGCTCAACGAGCAGGGCTACAAGGAACTGCCGCTGCTCGACATCGACCACGTCAATGTCGGCGCCTACATCCGCAACACGCTGCACGCCGACAAGAACATGACGCGTGAAGACGCGCTGTTCGACATCTATCGCGTGATGCGTCCCGGCGAGCCGCCGACCATCGATTCGGCGCAGACCATGTTCCAGTCGCTGTTCTTCGACAGCGAGCGCTACGACCTGTCCGCGGTCGGCCGCGTCAAGATGAACATGCGCCTCGAACTCGATGCGCCCGACACCCATCGCACGCTGCGCAAGGAAGACATTCTCGCCGTCATCAAGACGCTGGTCGACCTGCGCGACGGCAAGGGCGAGATCGACGACATCGATCACCTCGGCAACCGGCGCGTGCGCTCGGTCGGCGAGCTGATGGAGAACCAGTACCGCATCGGCCTGTTGCGCATGGAGCGCGCGATCAAGGAGCGCATG
>JBAQER010000979.1:0-3685 GCA_049286845.1 Bradyrhizobium sp. | reverse complement strand
TTGTTGCTCAAGCACATTTACGGGCTGTCCGATGAAGGGGTGTGCGAGCGCTGGGTCCACGACCCGTATTTCCAGTACTTCACCGGCGAGGAGTTTTTCCAGCACGCCTTCCCGCACGAGCGCTCGGACCTGAGCCACTGGCGCAAGCGGCTCGGCAACAAGCTGGAACTGCTGCTGGCCGAGAGCCTGCGGGTGGCGCACGAGGCCGGCGCGCTGCGCGGCCAGGACCTCAAGCGGGTTACGGTCGACACCACAGTGCAGCCGTCACCTTCCCGACCGATGCCAAGCTGCTGCATGCGGCCATCAAGGGGCTCAACCGCCTGGCGAGCAGGCACCGCGTGCAGTTGCGGCAATCCTATCTGCGGATCGCCAAGGCTGCCGCGATGATGGCGGGCCGCTACGCCCATGCCAAACAGTTCAGGCGGCATCAGCGGCAGTTGCACATCCTGCGCAGCCGGCTGGGCGGGATCATCCGCGACATCCGCCGCAAGACCGAGGGCCAGCCAGCCCTGGAAGAGGCGTTCGCCCCCCGCTTGGCCGGGCCACACAGATCCGCTCGCAACAGCAGCGCCAGCGCGGCTGGAAGCTGTATTCCTTCCATGCGCCGGAGGTGGAGTGCATCGGCAAGGGCAAGGCCGCCGCGCCTTACGAGTTCGGCGTCAAGGCCTCCATCGTCACCAACAACCGCCTGGCTGCCGGTGGCCTGTTCGTGCTGCACGCCAGGGCACTGCCCGACAACCCGTACGACGGTCACACCTTGCGGGACGTCATTGACCGCACCGAGACACTCACCGGCTGTCCGATCGAGCGGGCCCATGTCGACAAGGGATACCGCGGCCACGACGCGCAAAATCCCCGGCGCGTCTTCATCTCTGGCCAGAAGCGCGGCGTCTTCGGTGTCATCAAACGCGAACTGCGCCGCCGCTCCGCCATTGAACCCATCATCGGACACCTGAAGGCCGAAGGTCACCTCGGCCGCTGTTACCTCAAAGGCCGCGCCGGCGATGCCGCCAACGTCGTCCTCTCAGCCGTGGGTCACAACTTCCGCCGTATCCTCGCTTGGCTGAGAGATTTTTGGCGCCAGATCCTGACCGCACTCATTGCGGCCATCAGTGTTCAGTCAGCCCTCAAATCAGCTTCTTAACGGACGACCACGCAGCCTCGCCGGCCAACCGCGTAAATCTGAGGTTGGAAGAATCCATTTTACGGCTCGCCTCTATTCCAAAAATGCAGGAAACCTTTGCTTTTCTGGGCTGTGCGGTTATATATTATATATTATATGTAAAAAGCCGAGGGAAATGCCATGCAAGTGCAGGAAAATAGCGCCGCGGACGCCTCGTCCGGGCTAGTGTCTGAAGCACTCTCTAACTTTGCGTCGTCTATTACTTTCGACTCCATCCCACCGCGCGTCATCCACCGTGCCGTAGATCTCCTGCTCGATGGGGTGGGGATTGCCTACGCTTCGTCAACGCAGGAATTCGCTCGTTCGGCTCTGCGCGGGCTTTCAAAACTCGGCGCTGGAAGTGCTGCGGTAATCGGCATGAATGCACGCTTACCTCTTCGAGACGCCGTGCTGATGAACTCTCTTCTAGTACACGGCTTGGATTTCGATGACACCCACATGGAGGGAATCATCCACGCCAGCGCAAGCTGCTTTCCATGCGCTCTCGGAGTGGCGGCTTACGCTAATGCGGATGCGAAAAAATTTATCACGGCCTACATTCTCGGTCTTGAAATCGCAACCCGCCTCTCGATGGTCGCCAACGGAAAGATGCACGAGCGCGGCTTCCATCCTACTGGCTTGGTAGGCGCCTTCGCATGTGTGCTCATAGCCGGTAAGCTGATTGGCCTTAACCCTAGACAACTCACGATGGCTCAGGGCATAGCCTTGAGCCTCGCAGCGGGAGGGTCGCAGGAATTCTTGACAGAAGGAGCTTGGACGAAACGGCTCCACCCCGGTTGTGGCGCAAGTGCTGGCATCACCGCCGCCCTGCTTGCCTCCGAAGGATTTGTTGGCCCCACGAGCGTATACGAAGGTCGATATGGGCTATTTGAAATGTACCTTGGTAACTGTATGTTGCCGGTCGTAACCGCTCATATCGCCACTCTAGGTCGGGTATGGGAAACGGAGAAGATTGCGATAAAGCCTTTCCCCGTTTGTCATTATAGCCACGGCGCAGTGGAGGCAGCGCTAACGATTGCCCGAGAGTACCGGCCAAACGTTGATGCCATAGCTTCCATTGACATTTTTCTACCAGCGAAAACCCATCACATCGTATGTGAGCCTATCGAATTGAAGCTCCGGCCCTCCAATGACTATGATGCCCGTTTCAGCGCCCCGTTCGCAATTGCGGTAGCCCTGTGCCGTGGTGTGTTGGGGCTTGCGGAACTGGAACCGGATTGTCGTAACGATCCAAAGATCCTCGCCTTGGCAGCCAAAATACGATGCCTTGACGAGGTGGGGTCAGCCTTTCCAAGGTATTTTTCTGGGAAGGTCGACGTGACCATGAACGATGGGCAGCATTTTACCCGGCAGGAAGTCATGAACCTTGGCTGCCCGGATCGCCCCCGGTCGGTCGACGAACTTCAAGCGAAGTTCATGGCGAATGCCACACTGGCGCTAAGCCCTACCGCGGCATCTCATGTTAGGGGCGCGATGAGGGGAATTGAGAACAGCTCCGCAGCTGAAATTGAGCAGCTTTTGATGGGTAACGGCGAACGGCGACGGTGAAGACGGGGCTGTATGTGCGCGCGCCGGTCCATGGCGACCAGGGTTTCCGGTTAGAGAGGACCACGTTTTCCGGTGGATGACGACCACCTGTTCCGGTTGATGGCGACCAGGGCAACAGGGCTGTGGACGGGCGTGATGAACGCCGTTGGGTGATCCGCGAATCAGCCGGACTTCGCTCCTTTTTCGAGAGGAGTGGGGATGGCCCAACAGAGATTACCCATGCGCAAGATCCGCGACGTCCTGCGGCTGTCGGCCGCCGGCCTGTCCAAGCGCCAGATTGCCGCCAGTCTCGGGATCGGCCCGACGGCCGCCGGAGCGTGCCTGCGCCGGGCGCGCGAAGCCGGCGTCGGCTGGCCGGTGCCGGACGATCTTGACGACGCCGCACTGGAGAGGCGCCTCTATCCGGTCCCCACGACCACGGCCAAGGATTGGCGGTCGCTGCCGGACTGGCCGGCGATCCACCGCGAGTTGCGCCGCAAGGGCGTGACGCTGCAACTGGTCTGGGAGGAATATCGCGCCGCGCATCCCGACGGTTACGGCCGTAGCTGGTTCTGCGAACTCTATCGGGCCTGGGAAGGCCGGTTGTCGCCGACGATGCGGCAGGCCCATGTGGCCGGCGAGAAGCTGTTCGTCGATTACGCCGGCACGACGATTGACATCGTCGATGCCACGACCGGAGAGGTGCATGCCTGCCAGCTGTTTGTCGCCGCACTCGGCGCATCGAGTTTTACGTACGCCGAAGCAACCTTCACGCAGACGCTGCCCGACTGGATCGGCTCGCACACACGCGCCTTTGGCTTTTACGGCGGTGTGCCAGCGATGGTCGTTTCCGACAATCTGAAGTCCGGCGTCACCAAGGCCTGCTTCTACGAGCCGGGCGTCAATCGTGCCTATGCCGAAATGGCGGTGCACTACGACACGGCCATTGTGCCGGCACGGCCGAGAAAGCCGCGC